>JAJFJO010000072.1 GCA_021774015.1 Gammaproteobacteria bacterium | reverse complement strand
GATCCAAGCATTATACGTAATCGTTTGAAAATAGAATCGGCAATTAACAATGCAAAAGCGGTATTAAATTTGTTTAGTGAATTTGAATCACTGTCTGAGTACTTGTGGCAATTTGTTGATGGCAAGCCGATACAAAATAAGTGGAAAAATCTACAAGAGATTCCAGCGCAAACACAGGAATCTGAATGGATGTCTAAGGATTTAAAGCAGAGAGGCTTTAAATTTGTCGGGCCTACGATTTGCTATGCTTTTATGCAGGCTGTCGGCATGGTGAATGACCATGTTGTTGACTGTTTTCGGCATCAGGAGTGTGTAATGCCTCTATAGAGCATATAAAGTTAGCGTGTTATAAGTCCAGGTCCAGTGAAAATATTGAGACTGCCGTGAAACTATTTTTTGCATGTTACGGGCTAATATTATCCTAGGCAATGCGCCCAACTATGTTTTCTGGGATTATCTATTGCTCCACTTTCAGTATTGCGACATTTGTATCGCAACCCCTATTTTTCAAACAATTACAGCAAAAATTTGTTGCAATTCTTTGAATGAGTTTACTTGGTGGCACCTGGATTATTAGACCGCTTTTATTAGAATCTAATGTGAAAAAATAGAGGTTCCAAACATAGCAATTCTAATAATGCTGTTTCATCTTTAAAATTGTGGTAAGCGCTCTATTAAATATACTCCACTAAAATGTTTTTTTAATAGAGGTGATTTGGTGCTTTCAACAATGTATCCTTAAAAAATAAAATTAGGTTGTCATGCTTCCCTTTCGACATCGCTTCATAGCAAGCGACCTACCAATCGCTAGAATTTCTTGCATTTTACCAGCCAACATGTTCATATACTGGAGGTGTTTTATCAGGGTTTGATATAGTACAGGGAAGCTGTTTATGAATATCCGGGATCTTCAATACTTGGTGGCGGTTGCTGAATTGCAACACTACGGTAGAGCTGCAGAACGGTGCTTTGTCAGCCAGCCTACCTTGAGTACACAATTAAAAAAACTTGAAAATGAACTAGGCGTCCAGCTGTTTGAACGCAGTAATAAGCATGTAATGACAACGCGGGTGGGTGAAAAAGTTATCGAGCAAGCCAAACAAGTGCTTGACCAAGTTCAAAGTATGCATCAAATCGCTAAAAATTCACAGGATCCATTAGCAGGTGACTTTAGGTTAGGAGTAATTCCAACATTGGCTCCTTATATATTGCCGCATATGTTGTGCTGTGTTAGGCGTGAGTTACCAAGTTTGCATTTGCATCTATTTGAAGATAAGACTGAAGCATTACTAGAAGAGTTACGGGAAGGTAAGTTAGATGCAGTTTTATTAGCATTACCTATAGCAGAAAATGGTTTAGAGTCGATGCACTTGTTTAATGAGCCTTTGTTAGCTGCTTTGCCAACAACGCATCTTTTAGGGCAGGCAGCGAGCATTCGATTGAACCAATTGAATTCAGAGGCTTTGCTGTTATTAGAAAAAGGGCATTGCCTGCGCGATCAAGTATTAGATTTTTGTCAAACGGCAGGTATGCGTGAGTCCTCTGGTTTTCAAGCAACGAATTTGGAAACGCTGCGAGAGATGGTGGCTGTGAACAGTGGGGTAACTTTGTTGCCAGCATTGTCTAAGTTCTCTGTGCAACAGCACCCCTCTGTTACTTTAAAACCTTTTGACGAACCCAGCCCGTTTAGACAGGTAGGAATGTTATGGCGTAGTGCTGGCGTACGGGAGCTGTGCTGCAAGAAGCTTGGTGAGGTGATTCAGCAAGAAATTAAGCATAAATGTGATTTTAGCTAGGTTAAAAACACTCCTCTGTATTGAAATGTAAGCATTTTCTAAATTTTGTTCCATAATTAGAGTTAGGTTTTTGTCGAGGTCTAATTATGCGAGTGTTTTCTAGGTGTAAACTATTGGTTATTAGTATTTTAGTATTCAGTGTATTATCAGCCTGCATGTTTGCTAATGCGGACAGGCTGCAAGTTGATACCCATAAAAATTCAGTTTTGAAGATGCTGAATCAATATAAGCAACTGGATAAGTGGGTTGCTGCTAAGAAAGCTGAGTGCAGGGCTAAAAACATCCCCAAAAATCAATGTTATTTCGGTCAGCAACAAGGTTGCGGTTTTTGTTTTAATTGGGGTTCGGATATTAGTTTATTGGATGCAAATGCAAATTCAGCAGGTGGTTGTAGGCCGTGCGTTCGATAATGAACATTCCCGCGGCTTGCCGCGGGGTATCATTTTCAATTATCCCTCAGCGGTTTCTAGCTCTTCGCCTTTAACGGTTTGTTTGCCAAACTCACCCAATAAAATTTGCATGACCTGTGCAAACAAATCAGACATCATCAGCATGTCAGCAGCAAATTGTTGCTGTGCGGTTTCGCTATAATTTTCTTTGGCGTTAGCAATAATCTCATCGCCAAAATTAATGCCGCGTAAGGTGAAATCTTCAGCGATCACAAAGGATAGATAATCTTTCCATGAGACAGCAAGCTGTTGCACTGAGCAGCCATCTTTCAATAGCTCTTGCATGCTGGATGCAAATAAATTTTGATGTTTTGCTCGAATCACACGGTTTTGTTGATTAAGGTCTTGCAGGACACAGGATTTTTCAATGCCCATGCTGGTTGGGCAGCTATCATGTAACAGCCAGTGTGTCATTACGCTGGTAGGTTTTTTAACTTCAGGCGCTGAAATATTAATGTCTAGTGTGCGCTTAAATAGGGATACAAATGATTCGAGTTTTTTAGCATTCGTGGTGTTAACGAACAGCCACTGGTTTTTTGTGTCGATATACGCATGCACTTTGGTGATTTTTGTAAAGGCTCGCGTGAGCAGTGTATGTGTGATCTCTTCTTTTAGAGCTAACTTTTCTTTGCCACGCACTTTGTAATCCCGATTGGCCTCAATCTCTTTAATTTTGTTATTGAGCTCTTGTCGCACCACGGTTGCCGGTAATAATTTTTCTTCAAATTGCAGGCAAATCATCATGCAGCCATTTATAGCCTCAACAAGGGTAGCTTCTTCCTGATCAAGTGGTGGCACCCAGCCGAGGCTAGCAGGCAAAGAAGCCAGGCAGGGGGTAAATGCGAGTGATTCAAGCTTGGTCTCGATAGCTTCAGGATCAAAGGCAACGTGTTCATTAAAACTATAAAGCTGTATTTGCTTAAACCACATGAGAAGAGTCCTTGTCTGCGTTTGAGAAGGGGTAAACTATACCCTTCAGGGCCAGTATTTTCCAGGTGATATCCCATAAAAAATCTGTCTAATATTTGGCCGACTGCAAGCATGGCAACTTGCGGCAACGAGCGAAAATGCTTGTTCGCGCAAGTTACTGTGGGTGTGAAAACTTGCGGCAACGAGCAAAAATGCTTGTTTGCGCAAGTTATATTGACATTTGGTTGGCTTGAAAGATGAGTTATTTTTTATGTAACCTATTGTAATTTATACTTTTTTTGTGTTTCTGATGAAATCATTGCCTTTTGTTGGTCGTAAAGTTGAAGCTCAAAAATTGGCCGAGTTGCTTGATAAAAAAACTGCTAGCCTGGTTGTTATAAAAGGTCGAAGGCGTGTGGGGAAAAGTCGGCTTATTGAGGAATTTACTCAAGGGCAATCGACGCTCAAATTTTCAGGGTTGGCGCTAGATGAGCATACCACAGCACAAGATCAGCGAGATCATTTTGGTTTGCAATTAAGTAGGCAAACTGGGCTGCCTGAAATTAAGATGGATGATTGGAGTAAGCTGCTTCTGTTATTAGCTGATAGGGTTAAGAAGGGCCGTGTTATTATTTTATTGGATGAAATCACCTGGATGGCAGACAAAGATCCAACCTTTTTAAGCAAGTTGCAAAGCGTGTGGGAGCAATACTTTCAGAAAAATGCGAAGCTTATCTTGAGATAGAGGAATGATGCTTTGTGTCTCAAACAATGTGATGGAACCACATGATGTTTGAGTTTGCTACATGAGTTATGGTTGAGGGTGTTGAGTTTTATTTATGCCTTTGTCTGCCCCAGGGCGTGGTGCTACAAAGAGGGCTGGGTCGCTACCCCATCATCGCTATCAGCGCCAGTTTCTTTTTGAGCTTCTTGCAAAACGGTTGAGCCGGGGTGGATAAATTGTATGGCGTTGAAAAAAGGATCTTGGTGTTGATCAATAGCATCTTCAAGTAGTTGAATATCATTTAAATTATTTGCAATGTAAATTAATCCATTACGACATTTAATCACAACCACTGCATGTGCTGCTGTTCGAGTACTACCGCGATAAATTGAAATGTAGAGAACCTCAGGTAATACGTTTAAGCAATGGTCGAGTAAGGTTGCTATTAAGCTGGAGTAGTGCCTGCAGGCAGGAATGCCCTCTGTGAAAAAATTGGCTAAGTGTATAG
>JAJFJO010000071.1 GCA_021774015.1 Gammaproteobacteria bacterium | reverse complement strand
TGGCGGATCTGTCTTTATTTATTGTACTCGCCGTCGTGGAAGCGTTAACGATAGTAATTCTTTGCCTGCTGTTGGTGGGGATGAGGTGAGGCTCTTTTCAATGAAGAAAGAAGGTGCTGGTGATGAGAGCGCAAGAGATACTGAGTATGGTGACTCAGGGCAGTCTGCTGTAGGTGGGGCTGTCGCTGTGCATACTGAGTATGGAAATATTGATGCACCAAGGCCGGTTCCTAAGCAAAAACCGTACCCAGAAGGTGTTGAGTATGGGAACATTGATGCACCAAAGTCAGCGCCTCCTGAAAAAGGGTCGTATCCAGATCCAGCAGTTGCTGAGTATGGAAATATTGATGCACCAAGGCTGGCTTCTAAGCAAAAACCGTACCCAGAAGGTGCTGAGTATGGGAACATTGATGCACCAAAGCCGGCTCCTAAGCAAAAGCCGTATCCAGAAGGTGGGGAGTATGGAAATATTGATGCACCACGCCCTTAGGTAAGTCAAATACCCATTTGCCGCGATGTGCTATATGATATGAATTAATATCGATTCAAGCTGAATGCCTTTTTTTGTCTTCAGATTGAATTAACAATTCACGCATTTTTGCTTGTATCATATCAATCGCGATACGGTTTTCGCCACCGCGAGGGACGATAATATCCGCATAGCGTTTTGACGGCTCAATAAATTGAAAATACATTGGGCGAACGGTTTCTTCATATTGTTGTAACACGGATTCCAAAGACCGTTTGCGTTCAACTAAATCTCGACGCAAACGACGTAACAAACAAATGTCCAGCGGTGTGTCCATAAAAATACGAATATCCATTAAATCACGCAATTCTTTTTCAACAAATAATAAAATGCCTTCTAAGACAATAATTCTATTCTTACCGATGCGTTTGGTTTCTTTACGGCGCTCGTGTTTTGCGTGATCGTATAAAGGCATATCGATCTCTTCGCCACGTTGAAGTTTTTTTAAATGATCAAACAACAATTCAAAATCAAATGCATCAGGGTGGTCAAAGTTGGTTTTGCCGCGTTCTTCAAATGGCATATTACCGAGATCATTGTAGTAAGAATCCTCCGGAATAACCGTTGCATGAATCGTGCCGAGCTCGTTAACGAGCGTGTTTGCTAATAAACTCTTTCCAGAAGCGGTGGGACCGGAGATACCAATAATAATTGTATGGTTAGACATAGAATTGTTTCCTCATTGTTTCCGCAATAATACATACATTGCTCCAGTTCCGCCATGTTTAGGTTGCGCAGAATGGAAAGCAATGACTTTTTTGTGTTCTCGTAACCACTGGTTGAGAATGTTTTTCAATACGGGCTTGTCACCACTGGCATATTGCCCCTTGCCGTGGATGATTAGGGCGATACGAATGCCTTCTTCAATAGCTCTCCCTATGAACCGGTCGGTAGCCTGGGTGGCTTCATCAGCCGTGAGGCGGTGTAAATCCAGTCGGGCTTCAATGTTGACCTGTCCTCGCCGTAGTTGCTGCCAGGTTTTATGTTGCAAACCACTATGGCGAAAGTGAATGCAATCCTCAGCGCCAATCCAGTTGCTCTCATCATAGTAATCATCATGTGGGTGTGAATAGGCAATGCTACTCGCTTCCCTGTGGACGTCTTTTTGCTGATGCTTGAGTGGATGCTTCGGCTTTGATGTATCAGAGGGCGTGGTAGGTTCTCGTTTGATCGGTTTAACGTTTTTCATCGCAGAGCGAAAGTGCCCTCGTTCGTCATCAGTGATGTTTTTCTTCTTGGTCATACGCTACAATGCCGTTTTCTAAGTTAAACCTAAAAAGCGCGCTCAAGTGTGTTTTCTAGGTTGTAGAATAATAGGCCACTCCCGGTTATGTTGCAACGCACAGATATTGAAAAGGCTACAAAATCTTTCGAGAGACTCGAACAGTGGCTGCATTGGCTCGCTGCTGAGTATGATCAGGCGAGTTTGCATTTTGGTCATGGGACGGATAGTGCTTGGGATGAAGCAGTTCAATCTCTTTTATTTGTCACAGGCTTACCTGTAGATAGTGGTGAAGAGGTACTGGACGTTAAACTTGACCCGGAGCAGCGTGAAAAGTTGGTTGATTTAGCTTTGGAGCGTATTTATTCGCATCGTCCGTTGCCGTATTTAACCCACCAAGCTTGGTTCGCTGGATTGGAATTTTATGTGGATGAGCGCGTCTTGATTCCTCGCTCGCCTTTTGCGGAGTGGATTTCACATCAATTCTCACCCTGGATCGAAGCGAAACAGGTGAAAAATGTTATCGAGATTGGAACAGGTAGCGGCTGCATGGCGATTGCGACCGCGCTAGCTTTTCCAAAGGCTAACGTTGATGCTGTGGATATCAGTGGTGATGCTTTAGCGGTCGCACAGATCAATGTGGACCACTATCAACTTGGAGATCGCGTGAGATTAATTGAATCTGATGGTTTTGATAGCGTTCCTGAGAAAACATATGACGTGATCATCAGCAACCCTCCCTATGTGGGTGATGAGGAGATGGATAGCTTGCCGCAAGAGTATCGGCATGAGCCTGATGGTGCATTGCGCGCTGAAAACGAGGGTTTGGCTATTGTAGAAAAGCTTTTATTACAGGCTAAGACCTACTTATCGCCAACCGGTATTGTGATGATGGAAGTGGGAAATAGTGATGAATTATTGCAGCACCGTTATCCAGATGCGCCATTCACCTGGTTGGAACAAGAGCAGGGTGGTCACGGCCTATTCGTTTTAACCGCTGAGCAGTTGCGAGAGTGTTGGCCATCACGGTAAGATAGTTGTTTGCATAATAATGTGTTGAGAGAGTGTATGTCAGGGAATAGCTTTGGACAATTGTTTGTAGTTACTACAGCCGGTGAAAGTCACGGGCCCGCGATGGTATCTATCGTTGATGGTTGCCCGCCAGGGATGGAGCTGAGTGAAGCAGATTTGCAGCCGGATATTAATCGCCGCCGCACAGGGACTTCAAAATTCACCTCGCAACGCCTCGAGCCTGATTTGGTGAAGATACTGTCGGGAGTGTTCGAAGGTAAAACGACAGGAACACCGATTGCATTACTTATCGAAAATACCAATGCGCGCTCGAGTGATTACTCAAATATTAAAGATGTGTACCGTCCAGGTCATGCTGACTATACCTACGATAAAAAATATGGCATTCGTGATTATCGTGGTGGTGGGCGCTCATCAGCGAGAGAAACAGTGTCATGGGTGGCAGCAGGCGCTATCGCCAAAAAATATTTACACGAGCAATGCGGTCTTGTTATTTCAGGGTATGTAGCTGCAATTGGTGATATTAATGCAGAGAATATTGATTTAAATAGCATTGATGACAATCCTTTTTATTTTCCTGATGTAAGCAAAGTGCCTTTATTAGAAGAGTATTTAACACAATTGCGTCGTGATGGCGATTCAATTGGGGCACGCGTTAATGTGGTTGCGCAACAGGTGCCTGTAGGTTTAGGTGAGCCCGTATTTTCCAAATTAGATGCGGATATTGCCCAAGCGATGATGGGTATTAATGCTGCAAAAGGTGTTGAGATTGGTGCGGGGTTTGAGTCGGTTGCGCAGCGAGGTTCAGAACACCGTGATGAGATGAATGCGCAAGGTTTTTTGAGCGATAATGCAGGTGGCATATTAGGTGGTATTTCTAGTGGGCAAGACATTATGGTGAGCGTTGCTTTTAAGCCCACTTCAAGTATTGTAACACCAGGTAAAACACAAGATACATCGGGTGGCGAGGCAGAGATTGTTACTAAAGGGCGTCATGATCCCTGCGTTGGGATTCGTGCTGTGCCTATTGTTGAAGCCATGTTGGCGTTAGTATTAATGGATCATTATTTGCGTGATCGTGCACAGAATGGAGGTTGAGAGTGGAATTAGGTTATGACGTTGCGGTCGTCGGAGCAACGGGTGCAGTAGGTGA
>JAJFJO010000008.1 GCA_021774015.1 Gammaproteobacteria bacterium | reverse complement strand
AATAACGCGCGGTTTGCCCTTGTGCTTGCAATTCTACTTCTTTTTGATACGCTTCTGCTGATTGCATCAATCGAGCCACTTGCCCTTGCACTGTCGATTCAACCCGTCTTGCATAAGCATTAGCTTGGTTAATATAACGCTGCTCATCCTCACGTGCTTTAATCGCATCATCAAATGCAGCTGTCACTGCTTCAGGCGGCTTAGCGGGCTGCAATGTCACATCGGTGACTTCCAAACCTGCTTTATAGTCTTTTAAAATACTATTTAATTGCGTGGCCACATTATCTCTCAACTGTTGGCGACCCGTTGTTAAAACCTCATCCAATGGCATCTGACCAACAATTTGACGCAATGCACTCGATGTCGCTTGTCGTAATGTTTGAATAGGGTTAACAACGTTATAAAGGTAATTACGAGGGTTTGCGACTCGATATTGCACCGCCAAAGCTACTGACACGATATTCTCATCTTTGGTGAGCATCTCAGCAGTAAACGGAAAGTTGCGTACTTGCTGCACATTAATAGTCGTTTCAGAGCTTATCATCCGAGGAAGCCAGTGCGGACCTGGGCCAAGCGTAGAAACGTATTTGCCGAACCTCAACACAACCGATTCCTCGGCTGGTGATACAACGAAAATACCCGCTAATAACCAAACAGCGACAAGAACACCAACTGCAATACCCACATACCTACCAATGGGATCTTTACTTTGCTGCGAGCTATCACCACCTGATGAAGCTGTGTTTTTAAAAAATTTCTTGATAAGAGAAATAAGATCTGGCGGTCCCTGCTCTTGGTGTTTGCGCCAAGGATCGTTGTCCTTGGAATCATTGCCTGGCATAAACGTACTCCATTAATAATGATAGCAAACCACTATTTTAAGTGTAGTACGCAGTAGGTTGCAAGCAATGAATGCAACTCATTCTACTAATCGATCATAATCCGAGCGCTGCATTTCCACCAACAGGGTTAATCGACCATCTTCTTCATGTTTTTCCTCTTTAACCACACCAAGCTCATAGAGTTGTGCTCGGAGTTTTCCCTGATCGTGGTCTAGTGTAATTTCTGTGCTGATTATTTGACTACGCAACAACTCCTGCAGGGCTAGCGATAACTCTTCCATACCATCACCCGTTGCAGCAGATATCCAGACTCGCCTTGGCAAACCGTCATCACCCCTATCGATACGAGGTGAAAAACGCGGCATTAAATCAACCTTGTTATAGACCAACAGTTCAGGCACTTTATCCGCTTCAATTTCTTTTAATACAGAATGCACATCATGGATGAATTCTTTTGCTTCAGGCTGATGACAGTCAACCACGTGCAACAATAAGTCTGCTTGTCGAGTTTCTTCTAGTGTTGCTCTAAAAGCCGCCACCAAATCATGCGGTAATTCTCGGATAAATCCCACCGTATCAGCCAGTACAACTTTGCCCACTTGCGGCAGTTGCAAATGTCGCAATGTTGGATCCAAGGTTGCAAATAATTGATCGGCAACATAGACACTAGATTCGGTTAATTGATTAAATACGGTTGATTTCCCTGCATTGGTATACCCCACCAAGGAGATTGTTGGTATGGAAGCTCGATGACGTGAACGCCGTTGCTGTTCACGCTGCTTCATCACTTTAGTTAAGCTCTTTCGAATAGAACGAATGCGTGTGTCAACCATGCGTCGATCACTTTCCAGCTGGGTCTCACCTGGTCCGCGTAGACCAATACCCCCTTTTTGTCGCTCCAAATGCGTCCAGCCTCGCACAAGGCACGTTTTAAGATGCTGTAATTGTGCCAACTCAACTTGTAGCTTACCTTCAAAGGTATGTGCACGTTGCGCGAAAATATCAAGAATTAATTCCGTACGATCTAACACGCGACAATTAAATAGTTTTTCTAAATTTCTACCTTGCGCCGGTGTTAATTCATGATTAAAAAAAACAACATCCGCTTTATCAGCCTCTACCTGCTGCTGTATTTCATTCGCTTTTCCTGTACCCACCAAATACTTCGGTTGCGGCTCAGGATTATTGGTGGTCATTACTGTTAAGACATCAACACCAGCAGAATCAGCCAACTCTTGAAACTCTTGCAAGGCTTGATCTGGTGCATGATACAAGGCATTAATTTGTACGAGTATCGCGCGCTCACCACCCGCATGCCGATCGATAAAATGTTCTTTCAGAGTGAATCCCTCATTTCTTTACTAAACTACCATCACCTAGCTGCCAGTGTGTATCCATACGATCTGCCAATGACTGGTTATGTGTCACCACAATAAAGCTGGTATTCAAATCTTTATTCAAGTGCAGCATCAAATCGAACACCTGCTCTGCTGTTTTATTATCTAAGTTCCCCGTGGGCTCATCCGCCAAAACGCAGTGTGGTTCCGTAACCAATGCACGCGCAATGGCAATACGTTGCCGCTCACCACCTGATAGTTCACCAATGCGATGCTGTAAACGATGCTCTAAACCAACTTTTCCTATAATAGCTGTTGCTTTTTCAATAGCCTGCTTCGGTTTCATGCCTCGGATCAATAAAGGCATACACACATTTTCCAACGCATTAAACTCAGGCAATAAATGATGGAACTGATAAATAAAACCTAAGTATTGATTGCGCAATACACCCTTCGCTTTTTCTGGCATCGTCGACATATTATGGCCTGCAATAATAACATGCCCTTCTGTCGGCTTATCCAAACCACCCAAACAATGCAACAGCGTGCTTTTACCCGCACCGGAAACACCCGTAATGGCAACCAGCTCACCAGGACGCACAGCGAAATTCACATCTTTTAACACATTAACACGCAAGCCGCCCTCATCGAATGTTTTCGTCAAGCCATGGCTGCTCAAAACAATATCTGTTTGCTCACTCATAGCGTAATGCCTCAGCCGGTTGCGTACGAAAGGCTAGTGATGCAGGGTATAAGGTTGCTAATAAACTCAAGCCAAAAGCCACTGAACACACCAATATAATATCTGACATTTGCACACGCGATGGCAAGTAGTTAATAAAATAAATAGAGGACTTGATCAACTGCACATGAAATAAATTTTGAATACCATTAGAAATAGCAGTGACATTCCACGATAATAATAAACCACCAATAAGACCTAGCAGCGTTCCTATCAACCCAACGACCGCACCTTGAATGATAAAAGTACGCATAATCGTTCCAGGACTTGCTCCCAGCGTTCTTAAAATCGCAATGTCAGCACGCTTGTCGTTGACGACCATCACTAAAGTAGACACTAAATTAAACGCAGCAACGGCAACAATTAATAATAAAATAATAAACAGCATCGTTTTTTCCATCGCCAGCGCCTGAAAAAAAGCACCAAATTGCACTGTCCAATTGGTGACACTGAACGTTGCAGGCAATAAATTTTGTATCATTTGACTCACCGCATTCGCTGAATACAAATTACTTAACTTCACGTGAAAGCCACTCGTTCCTACACCTGGTGGAAATAATCGGGCGGCATCTTGCATGTTGATATAGGCAACACTCCCTTCAAAACCAAAACCGCTGCTGGTTTTAAAAATTCCCGACACTGTAAATTGTCGATAACGCGGAAACGCACCCGCTAATGTGGTATTAATTTGCGGTGTAAATACGATGAGGTGATCACCGACGGATAAACCGAGATTATTCGCTAACGATTGTCCAATAATGATATTAAACGTATTCGGTTTAAGCGTTACTAAACTACCAGCAACAATACTTTTAGGCAATTCAGATATTGTGCCCTCTAACGTGGGATTGATACCCAGTACTTCCAAACCACTCACTTGACCATCACTATTAATAATCCCCCTGCCACTCACGTAAGGTGCAACCCCAGTCACATTAGGAAGTTTGAGAATTTTTGTGCGCAACTCCGGCCACTGCTGACTAATATTACGGCCGGTGATCACAGTTACTTGAGGTGCGATAGCGAAAAAACGATGGCGTATTTGATAGTCAAACCCATTCATTACCGACAACACAGTAATCAGTACCGTAACGCCAAGCGCAATGCCTAGCATCGATGCCAGCGAGATAAATGAAATAAAATGATTGCGCCGCTTTGCTCGCGTATAGCGCAACCCGATATATAGTGATAATGGTCGAATCATAACGACCTACTATATAGGAAAGGTACCCCTAACGCCAATAGCTCCGTAGCCACGTTATCCAAAGCACAACCTGAATTTTAACGAGGCACGCCTCTCTGCCTGAGGGTATCACCGTTATCATCGTCATCTTCATCATCATTTATCAATAGACTTGGTGGCTCATGTGTTGTTTCACCTTCCTCCCGAGCTAAAAGTTTATCAAGCGCTCTTTGCTGAGCCATTACAGTCTGGCTGAGACGCTCTAATTCACTACTTAAACTCCCACCTGTGTCATTTGAAAAAATTGATGGCGCTGAGGAGTGGTCGATAACAACGTAATGTCGGCCCTGGTGCTCCACCAGAGGCACACCTTCAGCAGTAATTTGAGGGGTAACTTCGAGCTCCAGTTGATCAGAAGTTTCACTATTCACTATAGACTCAGGCATAATGCTGTCATATTTTTGCTGGTCAGGCCCTGTATTATTGTGCCACAAACGCAGTTAACTTACCCACATCCACTGCTAGGAGCTCTACACCAGCGAACTTAATAGTTTACACGCGGGTAAAACACGGATTTTTTCTTTAGAAATATAATCTTTATTACCAACAGCAGAAATTTGCCAAGCGTCACAATCAGGAAACTTCTTTTTAAAATATTTAAGTCCTTTGCTAATCTCGGCGTCGTTCCACTTAGCTTCAATAGCCCAAATAGGGGAACCGTTTTCGGTAAGAATAAAATCAACTTCACGACCATCGATATCGCGAAAATACCGCAGTTCAAGCTCTCTTCCCTGAGTATCAATTTGGTAGTGTACCCATTTCAACAAATGGGATGCCACAAAGTTTTCAAACCTAGCCCCCTTATCTTCTATTAAGCTCCAGTCGTAATGAAAATGTTTTTGCTCTTTTTTCACCGCTCGAATATGTGCCGCACCAAAAGGCGACAACCTAAAAATCGCATAAAGACGTGAAAAAATATCTAACCAGTTGGCTACAGCACTATGGCTGACCTGTAAATCTTGGCGAAGTGCATTAATCGATAAAGGTGAACCTACCAAAGTAGGCAAACGAAGCATAAGTAATTCTATATGACCCACGTCGCGGACTTTTTCAAGCGAAATCAGATCTTCATGAATTAAACGTTGTCGATATTCACGAGACCAACGTTTAGCACTTATTTCAGAACTTGAAAAGAAGGGCTCGGGAAATCCGCCCAGCTTAAGTAATGTTAAAAGGTCTGCCTGTGTTGTAATCCCCAATTCAGCAATACTCAGTGGGTGAAGTCGCAAATAGTGATATCGGCCTTGCAGTGATTCACCACCATGGCGATAGTAATCTAGCTTAGCGCTACCCGTGACTAAAATTTGCTTTTCATGACCAAAATGATCATAAATGTCTTTGAGATAATTACGCCAGGCTGTGTATTTATGTATTTCATCAAATACCCACATATTGCTGTTGGGGAGTTGCTGTTTAAGAATAGCTTCGCGACCTTCAGAAATGTCCCAATTCATATAACCTTGCTGCTCAGTGCCAAGGATCAGCTTGGCCATTGTCGTTTTGCCCACTTGACGCGGCCCCCCTACAAACACCATTTTATAGGTAAGATCCTGGGTTATTTGGTCAACTAGATATCTTTTTTGTAATTTCATGTGGTTATTATACGAGTTTTTTCTGGTGTAGGCAAAAAAACTCGCGAGTTTTTTCTGGTATAGGTTAAAATTCTTGTGATTCCTGGCAAATAACTGACTTCTATTAATATGCTTAATCCAGCAGGCTCTGCTTTATCCATCTTACACTCATCTTAAAGCATGCAAACCAGAACAGTACTTTTTATCTATTTTAGGCTAATTTTACACCAAAAGAGATTATATCTTGATTTTTCAATTAGTTATTGTTAAGGCTCTCGGAGTTAACTCCGAATTTACGCCGTAAATCCGGAATACGTTCCGAGGTATCCATGTAAAAAAGTAGATTACAAACACTGACTGATGAACACAGCTTTTTTCTTTTTGGTGCTCGCGGGGTTGGCAAAAGCTCTTTACTTGAAACGCTATTTGATTTAAAAAATAATCTTTATATTAATTTATTAGACCCCCTAGAAGAAAATCGCTTTGCGCTTAACCCAAATGAGCTAATTAGCTTGGTGAAGGCTCTGCCTGACTCTGCATCTTTTGCTGTTATTGATGAAATCCAAAAGGTTCCAAAATTACTCGATGTTATTCACTTGTTAATAGAAAATGAAAAATCCGAAAAGATTTTCATATTAACAGGTTCTAGTGCGCGCAAACTAAAAATGCAAGGCG
>JAJFJO010000070.1 GCA_021774015.1 Gammaproteobacteria bacterium | reverse complement strand
TAAAAAGTGGTCTAACTCTGAGCTACTTTCTATAGCTTACCATATGAAGGAGCAGTTCAAGCCGGGAAATGGTTGGCAATATTCAAATACAAATTTTGTGTTAGCAGCTTTAATTGCAGAACGTGTTACGGGTGAGAATATTGCAACCTTATTTAATAAATATTTTATCGGGCCTTTCCACTTTGGTTTAAGAAATACATATTATGTGCCACGAAAATATTCTGAGGTAATTAATCGACGAATAGTTCAAGGTTATGATGAGGAAGGCAAGAATGTGACATCAACTAATATGTCGTGGGCAGGTGCTGCTGGTGCTATGATTTCTAACTCTATTGATTTGGTGCGTTGGACTCAGTTACTGTTTGCTGGAAAAATAATATCTGAAAAACAACTAGTTGAAATGTTGGGAACTGTTGATACAAAAACAGGAAGGCTAAATACAACTGATGCTGCTTCTGGATATGGTATGGCTATTGGCTTCAGAAGAAATGCTGCTGGCTTTTGGTGGGGGCATGAGGGTGAAACATTGGGTTATCATGCCATCTTTGCTTATTACCCAGAAGCCAACTTGTATATTGCAATCACATCAAATAGCCGCAAAAATACTGATTTAAGGCGCCTTATAGAGAAGGTGGCGCTTGGGGTTGAGACAAAGCTTTCTTTAAGGTGATGATATGAGCTATTTAATTAATTTGGCTAGTGGGTATTTGCCGATTTCTTTATCGGATGTGCCCCCAAATGTATTTACACGGGTAATTAATTATGATCCGTTAGATGAAAGTATTTTAACTGGCATGTATGGGGCTATACTGAGAGATGAGCTTAGAAAAGATCCGAATACATTTGTAACGATCCATGAACATGTAGTTGATAGATTGTGCCCTAATACGGGTGCGTAAATGGTGCTTTTAATATCGCCATATGATTTTACACCGATGAGTGTATGGATGGATAGTAAGCTTCGTCCGGGTGGTTGGGTGCTTTTAGTGGGGGCAAATTGAAATCCTCTTTTAAAAAATCCGGAGACGGCGTTTGATCTACATGTTAGAGGTAATTATATGCTATGTAGAGGCCCAGAATATTATCCCAGATGGTTAGGTGCGTTGTCTGACAAGATACTTGGAGAATACCAATCTAGTACATCAAATCTAGTGAGGCCTACAAGGTTAGATCGTTTTGTAGTTTACCAAAAAAGAATGCAATTATTCTGAGTATTCACACTGGCTTGATAATAGTTGGTAGATCACTCAAACCCCAGATCCTTTCGTAAGGCTCTAATGCTAGTTATTTGGCCTTCTGTATAGCCGTCAATTTTTATTCTTACAATGTCAAATGCGGTAAATGCTGATTCTTCGCAACCCGGTCGAAAAGATTGTCCAGGCGCGCCTACAGCTTTTCTGGTTTTTAGTACACTGGTTGTGTTGATGAAGCGATCATAGGTTCTATTAGCTACTCGATCTTCGAGCCACATATGCTCAGGAACGAGAGCCCCTCCAGAAAACCCACCGCATAAATACAGCTGCGTTCTTGTTACAACAATATCTCCAGTGTGCAGCATTCTTTCTATATTCATCATATATTGCTCTCGCAGCCCTGTTGTTGTCTGCGGGTTTGGTGAAACAAATTGTCCTGTGGCTTGCCCATAGCCTAAGCTATGACACATTTCTTCATAACTTGAATGAGTTTGGCGGGCTGTATTTGGGTTGCCATCAAGGGCAAAGGTTGAGCAGGCCATTCCTTCAATTTCTTTTTGTCGTTCTTTCATGCTTTTTCGCATAGCTGATCTCCTTTTTTTTTTGATTCACCATAAATATTTTAATCTAATAGGCGGTCATTCTTTATCTAACCTCTGTGGAAAATTGAAATTATTCAGTGCACTCATAACTTGTGCGACTGATGAAGGCGACGATTTAATTAAAAAGGTTGCTTCCTGTTTATCCAAGCTAATTCTTATTTTATAAAGATTGAGGCTATGAGCTGATCGTGGTGGAAATTGGTATAGCAATCTAAACCAGGCCCAATCACCCTCATAAGATTTCTTAATGCTGTTCCCACTGAAGTCATTAAATGAAATATTAAGATCTTGGCTGGAGCTGCTTGGCCATTGGTATGTTGTAAAGTACTGAGGGCCATGTTTATAAGTAATTAATGGAGTGCTACCACTATCAATATTAATACTCTTTGAGTCGCCAGACAAGTTTTGTGGCTTTAGTGAAAATTTTATATTAAGTTGCTTCGCTTGGTTTGGGAAAAAAGCATTTCTAATACTAATAAAGGTTTTGAAGTCATCAATATTTTGAGATGGAATGCCAATAGAGTAGCCATATATTCTTTTTCTATGCCATATTTGAGAGGTTGTATTAACAAATGGTTGAATATACTCATTAAAAAAGCTTTCTAGTTGCCCATTGCCACTAAAAAAATCTGTAAAAGCATCGAGCGTTATTTCGGTGCTACTTTTCTTATCTAAAGGGTACTTTCCTCTAATATCCTGATTATAAGTTGGTACGATAGAGTATTGCCATGCTGTGTTAATATCTTCTCGAGCAGCAGAAAATAAAATACTCAGCGTGCTAGACACAATTGTATTTCCCCATTCTTTTAAAGGATTTGGTAGCTCTAAAGCAAGGTTATGAAGTGCTACGATTGGATTATTATTGCCAGGGTTGGATAATAATTTTTTAGTTGCCTTAAAGGCAGCTCTATTAGGGTTCGGAGCTTTGCTTATTTGTGTAATATAATCTAGAAGGTTGTTGATAACGTTATTTGCTTTAACAATAGGTGGAGGGTTCTTCCCTTTTTTCTTGAATAAAGAATGAAGGGAATCAAATGCATTTTTGATGCGATTGTTATTATTGATACGCAGGGTGGTGTTTTGGTTAGCTAGAGAGACAAGCTCAGAAAATGAGGAGTCTGTACGTGCAGAGTAACTTAATAGTCTTGAAAGCTGGTTTAAATTCGATGGTATATTAAGTTTATAATACCCGATAAAATTATCCCATGCCTTAATGTAATCTGCTGCGTATAGTTTGTCTGCTTGTTCTTCTATTTTTTTTATGTTTTCTGAGTTGAGGTTCGATTTTTTTATTAGACCAAGACCTACGTAGTTTTCCATTACGGTAGTAATAAATCGTTTAATGTTTGGCTGATAAAACTTAGTGTAGCCTTTCTTGGTAAAGAGCACGGGCATTTCATATTGGTTGGTGCCATTTGAAAAAATATAAGTGGAACCTTGATCTTCACTTAGAGTAAAATGTGTATATAACCCTTTGGC
>JAJFJO010000069.1 GCA_021774015.1 Gammaproteobacteria bacterium | reverse complement strand
CCCAAGACAATTAAAGAACCTATTTCAACGGCTGCGTGCCCTGTTAATTTCACTCCCCACCAACCCGCAAAGAAGGAAGAGTATATGGGTGAGGCTCAGCACGAGCACTTCCGCCGTATCCTCACTTCCTGGAGAGAGCAGTTGATGGAAGAGGTGGACACGACAGTCGTGCATATGAAGGAAGATGCGTTGTCGTTTCCTGACCCACTAGATCGTGCAGCTCAAGAAGAAGGTTTTAGTCTCGAGTTGCGTACGCGTGATCGTGAACGCAAGTTGATTAAAAAAATTGAGCAATCTTTAGATTCTATTACGACAGGCGATTATGGTTTTTGTGAAGACTGCGGCGCTGAAATTGGTATTCGGCGTTTAGAAGCACGACCTACGGCTGAGAAGTGCATTGATTGTAAAACTTTTGAAGAAATTCGTGAGAAACAGGTTGGTGGTTAACTAGCTGAGTCGATGAATGATTTGAAAAATGGCGGCATTGTCCGCCATTTTTTTTTGGCAAGAGAGTTATAATGGAGAAAATTTTTATTAAAGAATTGCGACTACCAGTTTTAATCGGTGTTAATTATGATGAGCGTGCATCCAAGCAGGATATTATTATTGATCTGGAAGCAAACACCGATGCAAAAAAACCTGCGCAGACAGATGATATTAATGATGCGTTAGATTATGCGGCAATGTCTCGTTCAATTGGAGATTATCTGAAGAACACTGAGTATTATTTAATAGAAACGCTTGCTGAAAATCTGGCTAATTATTTATTGCAGATGTTTTCATTGAAGTGGTTGCGCTTGGGTATTAGCAAGACTCCCGATGATTTACCTAATGTTGCCGCAGTTGGGGTGGTTATTGAGCGAGAGCTCTAGTTATTAGTTCAGGTTTGTAGCTTGCAGCACTGCGCCCCAGTGAGTCACGTTGACTGGGGTTTGCGCCGTGTTCCAGTAGTAACTCAGCAAAACTATCATATCCTCTATGGTATGCTGCATGTAAGGCAGTGATTTTTCCACGACCAAAATTCTGGTTCACAAATGCCTTTTTATCTTTTGCACGTGAAATTAAATAACGAACTTCTGGGATATTGTTGTTTCGAGCGGCATCTAACAAAGTGCCTACCTTTTTGTCAGTCCATGTGATTTCTCCGCATTCTTTCGGGACTTTTCCTGAAATCCATGTTTCTTCTAGCTTGGGGTGTTCTTGGCAGGCTAGCCAATGGAAAACAACAGGGGTGTCTTCAGTAGTTTTTCGTTGCCCTTGAAGTTGAGATCGTTTCCTTTATATTAAATCTGAAGCTGTGGCTTCATATGATACGCCATTGCCAGCACTAACATGGGTAGCTGTTCGCCAATTTAAATTTATTTGATCTCTCTTTAATTGATCGAGTGCAATTTTAGCAGTTGCACCCCAATTTTTATCCGCTGCAAAAGAAGTAATGATATAAATGAAAGGCACGGTATCACCAGGCCCATAGACGGTTGGGTGCATTGGAGTGGACTGTTGATATTCTTCTTCCTGAGCTCTTGTTTTTACATCAGTTATTGTAAAAATAGGTGATAAGTCAGTATGAGCAAATTCGGTAACAGACGGTAGTTTAGGGCTTTGTGCAAGCGTGTGGTAGAGATTATCAATAGCACCTTGGTCTATATAATTGCCAGGTGCGCCATACGCAACAAAATAGGTGTTTTCAGGCAAGGTAAATTCACCATCGATTAGTTTGCCGTGGCCGTGCAAAAATACATGATGCTCGGTAGGTTTGCTGACGTCTGTTTCCCTAGATGCTCCATGATTGTAGGAAAACAATGTGGGGGATTCTGGGCGAGCAATGTCTATTTCTGTGGATCGCATATTTAACTATTCATCATAAGATAATTTCAAAACAGAGCCATTTTACAGTGCTTTTATTAAGTCAATATGAAGGTTTGATTAAGGAAATCTTAAAGCAGGGCGATTGCGTAACTATTTAATCATGATGACAAGCCGAAAAATTATATTTATTCACTTAAACTAATAAAACCTTAATACTTATCACGTATATTGATGTTCAGTTTAGTTCGATAACGTGTTTTGAGGTGTGGATATAATGCGAAGTGATCATGTTGATAGCCAAAATATAGCGGATTTATTAAGTGCGGCATGCAAGCACTATATGAATGATAAGTTGCTATTTAAAAATACCCATCATGTTGTTGCAGAGGGGGTGCATGAGGTGATTAGTGGATTATATCTTTTATCGGACAATAAGGATTACAGAAATTTCTTTGTGGTAGCAACTATCATGGCACTTAGATCTTATTTAGAAGAAAGAGGAAGTGTTAAGTTTTTAGGTGGAATAAAAAATATTTCTATCGTGGATCAGCAAAAAAAATATAATGCGGGGGCTCTCGATAGTTTTTCTCAAGAGATTAAAATTGAACTCCGCGCTCTTATTTTGTGTCAAAGTTCAGAACCTCTGAGCAATCTTTTTTATCAAATCCCAGTGGGGACATGGAAGAATGGCGTTGGTGAGGGCTCTGATATTATGGATGAGACTCCTATTGGCGAACTTTTAGCCGCAGCAGCAGACGCTTTTCACAAAGATTTAAACGATGACCCTTTAGATGACGATGGGGATCGTTGCATTGAGCTTCAAACGCCTTCGCCTGGAGCTGATTAACGCATACTATACAAATGCAAAACCGCTAGCATAGACTATAATTAGAGCGTGTCGCTTATTGTGAGGCTAATGCTATGAGTGTTTTCAAGAAACTGTTGGCTGGATTGATTGCATCAGTAATTTTAGTTGTTTCAGTTGGCTCGTATGGGGAGGTGTTTTCATGCCCTGATTCCGCGTATATCAAATGCATTTATAAGGACGCCCCTTCAAAAAAATAACGCCAAGTGGCGGAATTGGTTCATCAGAGAGTAAAAAGTGGTGTGGGTTCCCGCCTATTCCTTGCACGCTAAATCATTCGGCCTGTGGACTATGTAAGGCAGCAAAGCCTGGCTCGACCGTAGACTATGTGATTTCTCAAGATACACAAGCTTGTAATCGCAGTTGCTAGTCACCTAAGATCACAACCCCTTCCCGCATGCCATTTCCAGCACTTGTCCGGTTGTGGATTGCTGCTGAATAAAAAAACTAACGGCTTTAGCAATATCAGCTGGATCGACTAATCTTTTAAGAATAGTGTTTTCCAGCATCGCCTGCTTATCATGTTCAGAAAAACCATTATCTTGATCTGACCACATGGTAATTCCTGGAGAGATTGCATTAACTCGAATATCAGGCCCAAGTTCTTTAGCGAGTGATTGGGTCATCATGATCAAACCTGCTTTAGCAATCGAGTAAACGGAATGGCCCGGCAATGCTTTTCGACCATTAACATCGATAATATTAATAATCGAACCTTGAGTGTCTCGAAGATGAGCCGCAGCTGCTTGGCTAATAAAATAAGCACTACGTAAATTGCTGTTAATTAGTTTATCCCAGTCGTTGAGAGTAGTGTTGCCAACAGGTGTGGGAAAATAGCTCGAGGCATTATTAATGAGTGTATCCAAGCAGCCCCATTCGCTCACAGCTTTATCAACTAACCGCTCGTAATCTTCAAATATATCCAAATCGGCTTTGATGGCAATGGCTGAGTGCGGGCGGATATCATTAAGTTCTTTTATTAAGGCGAATGCTTCAGTTTCTGAGTGGCGATAATGAACCACCACACGATAGCTTTGTTGGTGCAAATGCCTGGTAAGAATGGCGCCGATGCGTTTAGCGCTGCCGGTGATCAGCGCGACGGGTAAGGTGTTTGACTTCATCAGTATTTGTCTCTATAACTGCATGCTATGAATAGTATAAAAACCCATACCTTACCAGCACCGGAGCCAGTATCCAAGGCGCATAGTGATCGTTTGTTAGAAATTATCAAACAGCGCATTCTTGCGAGCGGGCCTATGCCTTTCGTGCAATATATGCAGATGGCGTTGTATGAGCCGGGTTTGGGCTATTACAGCGCGGGTGCGCAAAAGTTGGGAGCCACAGGTGATTTTGTAACTGCGCCAGAAATTTCTCCACTGTTCTCTTATTGTCTCGCGCGCCAATGTCAGCAAGTGCTAGAGATTGTTGGGGGTGGTGATATTCTAGAGTTGGGCGCTGGTTCGGGGGTGATGGCGGCGGATATGTTGCTAGAGCTAGAGCGACTGCAGAGTTTGCCCAATCACTATTATATTGTAGAGGTGAGCGCGGATTTGCGCGAGCGTCAGCAGCACTATCTTAGTCAGCATTGTTCGCATTTAATGGATAAGATCTCTTGGTTAGATGCGTTGCCACAACAGGGCTTTCGAGGCGTGATTGTGGGTAATGAAGTGGTGGATGCGATGCCGGTTCACAAGTTCCAAATGAATAATGGTATTAAAGAATTTTATGTGGGGCTAAACGATGGTGAGTTGGTTTGGTGTATTGCAGAGCCGTCGACTGCTGAGTTAGAACACTATGTGGCGGGAATGGAGCTTGCTGAGGGTTATGAATCTGAAGTGAATGGTTTGTTAAAACCGTGGGTCGCGAGTTTAGCCGATTGTTTGCAACAAGGGTTAATTTTATTAATCGATTATGGGTTTCCAAGACACGAGTATTATCATCATGACCGTTCAATGGGAACGCTGATGTGTCATTATCGTCATCGTGCACATAGCGATCCGTTGATTTATCCAGGCATTCAAGATATTACTGCGCATGTCGATTTTACAGCGATTGCTGAGGTGGGTAGTGAGCAGGGATTAGCGGTAAAAGGTTTTACTCATCAGGCTGCGTTTTTAATTAATTTGGGCCTAGGTGAATATATGCAGGGTGAGTATATGCAGAATGAGTCTATGCAGAGCGAATCTATGAATTATATTAAAAAGGCACAACAAATAAAAATTCTCACTATGCCTAGTGAAATGGGTGAGTTATTTAAAGCGATTGCATTAGCGCGCAATGTTGATGAGCCGCTGAACGGTTTTATGCAAATGAATCAGCTAGAAAGATTATAAGAGAGGTTATCGTGCGACATCATACATTGGAGTTTAAAGGCGGGCAGTTACGTTTTTCAGCAGGTCATTTCACGATTTTTTCTGAGAACGAGCGAGAATGTTTGCACGGTCATAATTATACAATCGAAGCGAGCATGACAGCAGCATCTGCAGAGCCGGGTATTACATTTGATTATTCGTTATTTCGTGAAAAGCTAGTCGCTTTATGTCACCAGTTGCGCAGACGTTTTTTATTGCCTACACAGTCGCCGTATTTGAATATTAAAGAAGAGGGTGATTATTATATTGCATCCTTTGACAGCAAAAAAATTCCTTTTTTAAAGGAGGATGTGATATTAATGTCTATTGCGAATACGACCCTGGAAGAGTTATCGCATTGGTTTGTTGAGCGTGTATTGGAAGAGAAGCAGTTTATCGATGACCATAAAATAACGGCGTTCGATATAAAAGTGTATAATGGCCCAGAACATTGCGCGAAAGCGGGCTGGAGTCAATAATTAATGGATGAATTGATTAAACACGCAGCGACGATTCGATTCGGATTTTTTGTCGGAATCTATTGTGTGATGGCGCTGTGGCAGTTTTTGGTATCAAGACGTGACTTATCGATAACCTTCTGGCGACGTTGGTTAAGCAACCTCTCTTTAATGGCAACTGGTATCGTCGCGGTTCGTTTATTATTTCCATTTGCCGCTATGGGTGTCGCATACTGGGTGCAAATACAACACATCGGATTATTCCATCTGACATCGATGCCTTATGGGTTATCAATAGTGTTGGCCATTGTCATTTTAGATCTCGCTATTTATTGGCAACATGTTTTTTTCCACAAAATTCCATTGTTTTGGCGTTTTCATCGCGTGCATCATGTTGACTTAGACTTTGATGTTAGCACTGGCTTGCGTTTTCATCCGGTTGAAATCATATTATCTATGTTGATTAAGTTTGCTGTTATTATTATTTTTGGTTTGCCTGCAATGGGTGTGTTGGCATTTCAAATTATTTTGAACGCAACTAGCTTGTTCAATCACACCAATGCTTGGATGCCTTTAGGTTTAGATAAGTGGGTGCGTCGTTTTGTGGTGACGCCCGACATGCACCGTGTGCATCACTCTATTGAGTGGCGAGAGTTAAATAGTAATTTTGGGTTTAATTTCCCCTGGTGGGATCGTATGTTTAAAACCTATCGCCCTCAGCCCGAAGCGGGCCATATCGGTATGCGAATCGGCGTAAAGGGGATGCAAGAGCAGCGTCTTTGTATTAATTTATGGGAAATGTTGAAGTTACCTTTCGCTAAAAACCCACCTTAAAGAGGGTGGTTTTATTAAATTTCTAAAATAAATCCCCCTGTTTTTTTATCGACAACTTGAATTTTTGATCGTTTAAAGTCGTAGGTATATTTTACATTTTTTATATGCTCTGGATTGCTCAATATCTTTTTATTATATACAGCGATATTCTCTCCTTTAGGTTTTCTGGCAGAGTAAGTGTATAGCCCCGATTGTCCTTGTTCATAGAGTTTTTTTCCTATTGATTGAGTAACCTCATAGAATTCAAGTTCTTTTTGAGTTAATTCAGGTATTTGCTTGGTTGCTTTCCTCAGGTCAATGAGCATGGCATTACAGTTCACTGAGAATAAGCTTCTATTAATAATAATAGGTCTTTCATCATCATAATGAATATCTTCTATAATTGTTCTGTGCCAGTGAAAAGCTGTTTCGTAAAATGTTGTTTCCTGATCTATTGACCCATACCAGATTGGATAAGTTCCATCTGTAAATCGACTTTGAAAATTGCTTTTTTGATCAAAAATATCATCAATGGCATGATATTCTATTTTTCTAAAAGCAGAGCCATTAGCTTTGTTCATCGTTTTCTTGGCAACACCCAAGTCAAACTGATCATCAATTAGGTCTGATAGCTCATCCTCTTCATCTATAATAGGTGTATTGCGTACAACACTACTGTCAAAGTTAATTATGGAATGAATTCTATCAAGATACACAGTTTGCTCCTTAAATAGTTAGTGCTTGTTCGAGATAATTTTTAACTTTTTCAAGCCCCTTATAAGAATCGCGACAAATAATTTCAAGCGGTGTTAAATCATTGAAGTATTTATTAGGGCGATGGATCCATGTATAAACTAGTTCTTTATTTTCAGGAAATAATTTTCCTAATGAGGAATGAATGATAAGAAGATTTGCAATTCTATCTTGCATATCATGATACAACGGAAGGTAGCTTTTGCCGCTGCGATATTTTGCAATAGTGGTGCGAGAGCGGGGAGATAAGCCTAAGCATATTGATTGCTGTGCGGGTGAAATTTTCCATAAATCAAATAGCCGCATGATCATCTTTGTTTGAGAAACGCGCTCTTTGTCGGTTAGCTGGATTTCATTATACAGATCTTCCGGTTTTCTAGTCGATGCATCAAACATGTTTGACCTCCTCAAATACGAAGATTTTTCACCTCACTATAAATAAGTATACTGTACGCATGCGTACAATTCAAGTACGCGTGCGTACAATATCTGTATTGTAGGGTAATTGGGAAAGCCCTAATATCTAATTAATTCATTAAATATCAATTGGATATGGGATTTTATGTTGGCGAATTCTGAAGTGCGACACTCCTCTTTAAAGAGCTTTTAAAAGCAGTTCTTCTTGAAACACTAAAATCCAAGCAGTTACATTTAGATCAATACATATTTATTGACGTTAGGGTGCTTAATTCGTTAGTCTGTATGCAAATCAAGCGATAGGTTAACAGCTGATATTATAATTTTTGTTTCAATTGCCTCCCTGCATGAAAGGAGTAATAAGCGATGCCGGTTAAATCATCTAAGTTAGAAGTTGATGATGACAGTCCGGGGGGTGCAAGTGCTCCTCATCCAGATGCAGATGATGCTTCTGTCGGCCTTGATTCAGGTGAAGGATTTGGTAGCTCCAGTGAGGCTCGTTCAATAACACTTGGTCTCATGCAAGCTAGAAAAACACCAGAGCAACGTAAGCTTGAGGATTTAAGAATTCTGATTAGCTTATTGAAAAAAATTAACCGATTGATCGGTGAGAAAGTTAAATTAGAACAAACTGATATAGTTGAAATAGCAGAAGATATAAGACAAATTGCTTGGTGTGAAGATGATGAAAATTGTGTTCGAAATAAGCATGGTTATCGTAATCGATATAAAAAAAAGGGGGGTGTAGTCAATAAGGATGGGGCCAAAATTGATTTTGAGGTGTTAGTGCACTGGATTGATTATCCCAATCAAGAGATTTTTACAAATCTATTTAATGAAAACGAGGCCGAGATTAAAAAAAGTTTGCTTATTTTGCAAGAAAAAATACAATTTATCATAAAACTGGAGTTAACTCCTGAACTTGATAAACAACTTGAAATTGAAGGTGATGATTTGAATGAATTAGAGCCAGATAAAGATATAGGTGCGTTGATTCATCTAGCTGCCTTTGGGCATGATTATCTTTGTTTTGTTCGCTTGCTTGATCTTCTGAGTGAGTTTCAGAAAAATAATTATGATAAACTATCATTGGATAAAAAGCAGAATCGTTATCAGTTAGGATATTTATTTTCTTTGTTGGGAGAAACAGCGAAAGAAATTTCAGATTTCATTAAACCTGAAAATAATCAAGCTAAACCAGATCAAGATAAAGTTCGATTTTTTTTCGGACGACTAGGAAAGTATCGGCAAGTTATTAAAGATAGGCCAAGTATTGTTCGAGAAGAGATTTGTACTCTAGCAAATATGAGAGATAGATTGAATGAGGTTTTGCCAAGAATCAAAGATATGCTAGATTCTGGAATAAAATGCTTTAAGGATTTATGTGGTGAGAACAATCTAGATCTTTTTATTGCTGGAGATTTTGCAGAAGGCATAGATAAAGGATATGAACAAATTGAAGAGGATACGAGATTATTAAGTATTGGAACAACTTTTTTATATAAGAAAAAGCGTAGTTTAGAGGAAAGTATAGCAAGAGAGCGGACAGCAATTTCTGACATAACAGCTGAAATAGGGCAGAATGTGGAGCCGTCTGCTGGTGCTGGCGCAGGTGCGGTGTCGGATGTAAGTGGCACTCATGATGATATGGCTGATTTTCAGCAGTATGCCTTTAACACGAAACCAGCACAACAAATGATTCAGCAATGCATACGGTGTAGTGAGCAAGATATAAGCGACTCTACGCTTAGTGATCAAGAACAACAACTAGTTCATTTGTTGCGACAAATGCAAACTATTCCGGAGGGTTCATTTACTCAAGCCATTGAATTAGTAGTAAAATTTATGCCTGGCTATAAAAAATCTCTTAATAGTAATCTAACGCGTTATTTAAAGGTTGAAATTGATGATGCTCAGTGTGTTGATTACAGGCAAATTTTCGAGGAATGTGGGGTTACAGGGGTTCAATCTTTAGAAAGAAGTAGGCAGTCACAACAAGATCAATTGAGAGGTAGGCTTCAAAGGCATCAGGATCAATTAAAACAGAATGAAGAAATGTGTGCTGTAATGGAACCTTATTTTGATAAATATATCCCTGCGCATGAGGCGGTGCAAAAACCAAAACAAAAGGCACATGAAAAGCATGAAAAACTCATATTTATAGTAGCAGCTGAAGTTGATTTTTTGCATGCTGTACATATCGATTTCCAACAGAGAAAGCAAAAAAATCCTAGATCTTATGACTTAACTGTAAAGATGGTAGTTGGTTTTTTAGGGCAATGGTATAAAGAATTACTGGGCTTGGATTCAGCTAAGCTGTCGACGTTTATACTAAAGCATTCGTTGTTATTAGACGATATGGTTCATACAATGTTAGTGCGTCATAAACATGTTTCGCATGATATGTATCGTTGCGACGATGCTGTTGTTGAGGAGACAGTTGCTTCAGCCGTTCTTCCTTGGATGGATACGTTCAAGCATATGAGAGTTTTGTCACATGATGCGAAGAGTGAATTTTCAGTGCTCTATCAACTTGCGCCAAAGGATAAGCGTTTATTTTTAGATTTGCAGGAGGGAAGTGCTGCTTGCCCCGAGATTTATACGGCCTATATTATGATGCGTTCTTATAATGAATTTTTGCGAAGTAAAGATGCTGTTGCTTTATATAAAGCAACTAATTTATCAGGTGCAGTACCAGCTGAATTGCGGGTTGAGTTTTATTTTCAGGCATCGCTGGCTTATCGAAATTTAAATCAATTTCAAGATTGTGTGGGTGTTTTAGATAAAGCTTTGTCTTCTTTAAGCGATATTCAGGATGAGTCTATTCGTGACTTTAAACGAAGAGCCGTTCTTTGTGACTTGGCAATTGCAAAAATTCAAATTTATGAATACGATGATGCACAAGAAATTTTAGAGGGAATTGTCAAAAATCGAAGCATAGATGCATCTTTTATAAGTCCCCAAGAGCTTATTGTTGATATTTTGTTGAATCAGATATATATGATTAAAGGGTTTGATGATGTTGGTATCGTTGGCTTAGAGCTTTTATATCTAAAGTTTCATAAAGTTTTGGAGGAAAAGGTTCCAAATTTTCTTCTTGGGGTTACCGCGACATTGACACAAGCATATTTCGCTAGATTCGATCTGTTTTCTGCAAGGGATTTTTTAAATTTGTATAAGATGATTTTGCGTGAGTCTCGCTCAAAATTAGTGGCTAATTCGGGGCAGGGCCAACAATATTTTGAACTTATGTTGGGTTCTACGAGCATTCGTTATGATTTATTGCTGGCTGTGCTGCAAGAAGATGCTGGCAATAAAAGACTTTGTCTTGATAGTGTAAAGGAAAAATGGAGTGGTTATCACGAGAAACGTTTATCTAATAGCTTCCCATACATTGAGCAAACGTCCAAGGAGGATGGTATAGTTGACCCATTGGCTGTTGAAATTCTTTTAGGGAATTATTCCAATGCCAAAAAACTTTTGCCCGACTCATATAAAATTGATTTTAGAATTACAATATTTCAAAGATTAAACCAAATACGAGTTAGAATAATAGACATGCAGCTTGCATGTTTTCAATTTATTTGCTCTGTTCATATGAGCCCTATCTTATTGGGAAATCAGGATTTTATATATCGACACAAAAAAGAATTACAAGATTATGCTGTCGAGGTGGTGCATTTATATAGAGTAGCTTCAATGCAAGCGCTATCTGAAGGCCAAAATGAATTTGCAAAAACTTTAATAAGAGAAAGCTTGGTGTCTATGGATCTTTCAGGTTATATCCGCCATAGTTTTGAAGCCAAGTGGCTTGAGTTGTCGAGAGATTTGCCAGCAGGGGTGGAGGTAAATTTTTTAAATACTGTAACATTTTATCATGAAACATTAAGCGGGTGGTGTAAATCAAATATTCCAACCTATGCTGATAAGTTGGCTTATATGCAAAACGTTTATTTAATCCACCAAAGAGAACGTCATTCTGCAGACCAAAGCTTAATTTATCGCCTGAGTTTACTTGAAAGTGATAGTGGTTTAAACAAGCTTATAGAGGAAAGAAATGTTCTGTTAGAGATCGCAAAGCGAGCTGTTTCATCAGATATGTGTCCAAATTCAAAATTGTATGCGGTAGAAGCATTAGGTGGGGAGTTTTTCTCTCCAGTGGGGGGTGTATCATCGCAGGAACCTTGTGTGGGTGAGGATGTGGCAACTATGGCAGTTATGGGCCAAGATGAGGCAGTAGAGCAACCGATTCCTGATGAACGCTTGTTGGTGTATCTAAAGGAGCAAGGTATGATCGCAAGTGATATGCCACTTGACAGCTTCAAAGAGAATTTTTCAAGTTTTTGGCAGCAGCCTAATGTCCAAAGTGCTTGTCAGAAGTTTTTGGCTGCAGGAACAAATAGTTCACTGGAGCCGGTTGTCGAATATGCGATAGGTTCTGCACATGCTGCTGCATTAGCTTCATGTGCAAGTGGTATATTTAATAATGATGCAATATCGTCTGCTTCAAAACTTCAGGCGTTAATTGAAAAGGCAGATAAGCAATTTATTAGCACAGATCAATTACGCTTGGTGTATGGTCATCGCCAGGATGCTTGGCAGTTAAAGAAACACATGGAGCAAGCTGGTTTTCAGAAATCAATTCAACAAGTTGGTGTTTTGGCTGAAGCGACGTATAGCATTGTTGTTACAGAAGATGAATACAATAAACTACTGGAATCCGTCACAGCTTTTGCTGATGAGCGAGCGATGGAAGCCAGGCAATACTCAGCAGCAGCCCCTAACACATGACGATGCATGATTTAGGGTTGCTTTGCTTCTGTAAACGCCTGCCCCATTTGAACAGTGACCCCTGCTTTCAAACTTTGATCCCAGGTAATTTCATTTTGTTCAAATAGCACAATAACTGTTGAGCCTAATTTAAAATAGCCGAACTCATCGCCTTTTTCTAACGTAATGTTTTGCTCTGAATAATCCCAGGTGGTTATTGTTTTACAGGTAGGAGGTGTTACTACACCGTGCCAACTCACCGCAATGCTGCCGACAATAACGGCGCCAACGGCAATCATCGCCATTTTACCAAGTTCAGTTTCGAAAATAGCAACTACGCGCTCATTGCGTGCAAACAATCCTTCTAGATTATTTGCCGTATAAGGGTTGACGGAAAACAGTTCTCCTGGCACGTGATGCATTTCTAATAATCGCCCAGCAACGGGCATGTGAATGCGGTGATAATCCTTGGGCGCAAGATAGAGTGTTGCGAAATTTCCGTTATCAAAGTGTGCGGCGAGCTCTTTATTACCACCTAGCAACGCTTGTGTAGAATAATAGTGGTCTTTAGCTTGCAAGATTTGATCGTTTTGCATCACACCAATTTCACTGACGCAGCCATCAACCGGGCAGATAATGCCATCCGCTTGAGCTCGAGCGCTGGGCTTCAGGTGGCGTGTAAAAAAGTCATTGAAACTCGCAAATTGTGTATAGTCCTCTTGCTTAGCTTCCGCCATATTGACCCCATAGGCGGCGATAAACTGTTTGATTGCCCAGTTTTTTAACCAAGGCAGTGCCTTCATTTCAGCGAGTTTGCCGATGATGCGGGTGATGAGGTGCTGGGGGATAATGCGTTGTAAGTTGATATGCACGGTGCTTCCTTCAATAAATGAGTTGCCATAGGATAGCGGTGTGATTATGATTTCACAATGGTTTCCGGCATTATTTATATAACCGATTGATTTTAATGGAATTGATACTAAACAAAGGAGATGTAAATTTTGTTTAATAAGCTAAATATTGTTTATTAACCTATTTTTGGTTTATAATTGTTTGGTGTTGAATTTGTAGGTAAAGAAGATGCAGTGGCAATCATTAGGTTTTAAAGCGGATCCATTAAGTACAGTCCCTATTTTTTCAGAGACACTAAAGCTTTACACAGGGCATGGCTCTGAAGCAAGAATGTGTCTCAATGTGTTAGGTGATGGGAACAGACGTATTGTAGTAGAAGGGGATAGAGGGGTAGGAACTACATCTTTCTCTAATTATATTCGTTTTTCGCTTCAGGAAAAGAAACTTTTCTTTACACCGAAAAATGAAATAAGAGTTGATCCAGGTTGGCAAATTGAGACCTTGTTGTCAGTTGTCGTGGCGAATGTTGTGCGTGAAATTGAGCTGTTTGAGTCGGCAACGCTAGTAAGTGATGAACGATTTTTGAATGCAAAAGCGTTATCAGTAAGAATTGCAGAAACGTATCGAAATTTTGGAGCGGATGCATTTGGCTTTGGGTTTAATTACGGGAAGAGTGCAGGCACGGTAACGCAGCCAGTATTAGTGCCTGCTGCAGTGCTAGGTCATCACCTTGAAGATTTGGTTTCATTGGTCAGATCGGCAGGCTATAAAAAAGGTATTCTTATACAGCTTAATAATCTTGATGTTGGTGAAATACATGATGAAGATCATTTGAAATACTTGTTTAATGCATTAAGAGATTATTCTCAAATGGATGGAATAAGTTGGTTGTTTGTGGGAGATGTAGGGCTTAGAAAATTTATAGCCCAACAGGTTGATAGATTGGATGATATTATTTCATTTGAAGTGAAGATCGGTGTATTGAGTGAAGAGGAATTTAGATTGCTCATCTCAAAAAGGGTTGAATTTTACCGAGCTAATCCAAAAGTTGAGCTCCCCATAGACATGGATGTTTTTTTGTATCTTTTTCAAATTACGAAGGGAAGGCTGCGTTATATTTTTGGATTACTTGCGCGCTTAATGGCAAGATTGCATATCGGTGATTTAACGGATCGCATAACTTTAGATATTGCACATACTATGTTAATAAAATTGGCTCGTGACCGTATATTAAGACATGATCTTACTTCAGCAGAAGAACAGATATTGAGTGTGGTTGTACAAAAAAATGAGTGCATTCCGACAGATGTGGCAAAAGAGCTTGGCAAGTCTCCTCAATATGTGGGTAAAATACTTAACAAATTAAATGCAATAAAATTACTCACATCAAAAAAAGATGGTAAAAATAAATATTACAGTCCTTCTATTGATGTGATTATTGCCTACTCTGACAAATAAGTAGGTATTTTTGTGTTGGTGGCACCTTTGTAGGTTGCTAATCAAGAATTAACCAGTAGGAAAAAATGTGTGGATATCTATTTAGTAGGTGGTGCGGTTCGGGATGAATTGTTAGGCCTGCCAGTAACAGAGTGTGATTGGGTTGTGGTAGGTAGCTCGCCTGAAGAGATGGTGGCTGATGGTTTTTTACCGGTTGGTAAAGAATTCCCCGTATTTTTGCATCCAGAAACAAAAGAGGAATATGCATTAGCGCGTACTGAGCGCAAGGTGTCCAAGGGTTACAAGGGATTTACTTTCTATGCGACACCTGATGTGACAATTGAAGAGGATTTGAGGCGTCGGGATTTGACGATTAATGCTATTGCGAAAATGCCATCGGGTGAACTAGTCGACCCTTATGGTGGTCAAAAAGATATAAAGCAAAAATTATTACACCATGT
>JAJFJO010000068.1 GCA_021774015.1 Gammaproteobacteria bacterium | reverse complement strand
TCTTCAAAAATAGAGCTCGGGGCCATCATACCTTTCAGATGTGATTCGGTTTTTTTCACCAATTGTGATAGCGGCGGCACCTTTTCTAACATTTTTTTGCTGTGCTCTCGAATTGACGAATAAACGCCACCCGCCATAATGCGCGCCAAGTGCTTGCCTAATGCGCCGACATTTTCAGAAATTGACATATCGTTATCATTTAAAATCACTAAAATATTAGGGTCGATATCACCACCGTGATTGAGCGCTTCCAACGCCATGCCACCAGTTAAACCACCGTCACCAATAATAGCAACGGATTTACGATCACTATCATCCAGCTGCGCTGCAACCGCCATGCCGAGAGCCGCGCTAATCGATGTGCTCGAGTGGCCTACTCCAAAGGTATCGTATTCGCTTTCTTCGCGCTTAGGGAAGGGTGCAAGGCCATCTGTTTGTTTAACGGTATGTAGGAGGTCGCGACGCCCGGTTAAAATCTTATGAATATAGGCTTGATGGCCGACATCCCATACGAGCCTGTCATCCGGAGTGTTATAGATATAGTGCAAAGCAATGGTGAGCTCGACCACGCCCATGCTGGCGCCAAAGTGCCCGCCACATTGGTTGAGCTGATAAATCATGTAATTGCGGATTTCTTTAGCGAGCTCTGGCAGCTGCTCTTGGGAAAGCTTGCGCAAGTCTGATGAACTATCTATTTGTTTTAAAAGTGAAAATTGTAGATCTTGTGGTTCCATCATTTCTGCCGTATTGCTCTGAATTGGCACAATAATGAAGGTTTCTTGCAGACGATGCAAGTCAAGAATGTCGATTGATGATCTGGGCGCTGAGTTGCTGTAAGGGTTCGGTGTTGCAAGAAAGCGTGTTTAAGATAGCAAGTGCGTTTTGGTACGCCGTATCTAATGCCTGCTTGCTTTTGGTCATGCCCAACACGGCAGGGTAAGTCGCTTTATTGTTAGCGATATCCGCACCGGATTGCTTGCCGAGTGTTTGTGTATCACCCTCCACATCCAATATGTCATCTTTGATTTGAAAAGCAAGGCCGATTAAATTGGCGAACTGTTTTAATGATTGTAATTCGGAAGCGTTATTGCAACCAGCCGCAATTGCTCCCATCATGACACTAGCAGTGATTAATGCGCCTGTTTTTTTCTCATGAATTGTTTGCAGTTGCTCAAGGTTAATCTGTTTTCCTTCGGCTTCTAGATCGAGAGCCTGGCCACCAATCATGCCGGCAGAGCCACTTGCTTGAGAAAGAATGTGGATAAGTTGTAATTGTGTTGTAGCACTTAAATAATCATTGGGAGCAGCCAGTAATTCAAATGCGAGTGTTTGTAATGCATCACCAACGAGTATTGCGGTTGCTTCATTGTAAGCTTTATGACAAGTGGGTTTTCCACGGCGCAAATCGTCATTATCCATTGCAGGTAAATCATCGTGCACCAATGAATAACAGTGTATAAGCTCTATGGTAATGGCTGCAGCATCTAACTGTGTAAACTCTGCGTTGAAGCCTATACCTGTTGCATAAACAAGTAAGGGACGCAAACGTTTGCCGCCATTAAGAACGCTATATCGCATAGCGAGGTGGCATTGAGAAGATGTGCTTGGCAAGGCATCTGTTAATAATTTCTCGATACGTGTATGCAGATCAGTTTGTATATTATTAAACGACAGCATGGTTAAATCTTTTGTGCTATTCATCAGAGTTAAATGGCTCTAGAGTGTCATTACTTTGTGACTGCGTTAGGATATCTACTTTTTGTTGCGCAGTATCTAAGGCTTTTTGACATTGATTAATAAGCCCAACGCCTTGCTCAAAGTATTCCAACGATTTTTCTAGCGGCAAATCACCTTGTTCCATTGTGCTAACAATTTTATTGAGCTCTTCAACGGATGTTTCAAAGTTGAAATTATCGCTGGTTTTTTTGCTGGTAGCCATGCCATTCTCTCATCGTGATCAATGTGTAGATACAGTAACGCAACAGGGCAGAAGGGTCAACTTTGAACTGGGAAATTATAGGTCGGATTTTTTAACAACTGCACGTGCCTTAGCTTCATCCGCATCATTAACAAGTAGGCCCTGAGCAATATGAGTATCTTCGGCATTTGCGTAACTAGCAACGGTGATCATAGGCTTGCTCTTTAGTTTCTGTGGGATTGATTATAATGCCTATCATAGCAAATTTTTTTGAGCCCAAAATTTTCCTTTTCTCATGCTGTAGAATTTAATAAAACCTTAAGAATTGGTTGTTAAGATGTGTACATTGCAAGCCATAACGCAGTAAACAACCACGGTATTAAAGCATGAAAGACGCACTCTTTGGCTCAACACTTTCTGCAAATGCTGGTGCCGGCGCTATCGAGGGGCCACCAGGAGAGTTGCCAAATCAGTTGTTATCTTCAGGATTGACTGAAGGGGCAAGCAGTGTGCCTCCTGTGCTAAGGAGCAAAGTCACAGATAAAGAGGCAAAGCGCAGTGCTCATTTGTGGGAATGCGTGGGTAGCACACCAGTTCTATCCGGGAGAGCTGCCCACTATCATGTTAGAATGAAGCCTGAATATGATTTTCTTTCTGGTCTTAATTTACCAGCACATGAGTTGGCTTTTAATGCAAATAATAAGCTTGGATATGCTGTAGAGCTACCTGGTTTTCTATGGTTCTTTTTGCAAGAAAACTTAAGTTTGTTGGAAAGAATTAAATTCTATTTATACGAGACAATCTTTGAATTTATAAGTTTAAAGAATCAAGTTAACAGTGATGATTTAACAACTGATGGCAGTGTGAATGATGATATAAAAGGAAAGATTGAATTGATTTTTCATGAATTCTTAAATGGCGCAGGAATCGATGAGGCTGAACAAATTGTTGATACCCTCACAAAAACCAATATCATCAATGTTTTCTATCAATTGAAAAGGCTTGTGGATAGTGCATGTGATGCTGGAAACATAGATACAGAAAAATTCACAGAGCTTCCGGATGCATTTGTGACTTATTCCTGTGATCAAGGACGCCAACGTACAATGCAGGTTTTAAGGAGGTTGGGATATCAACTGACAGATAATGCGGGTGGTAAAAAAATTCTAACTCTGCCTGATAGAAAAGCATTCCTTGCTGCTTGGGAAGCAATGCGTCAAGAACGTTTTTTAGAAATTGAATGGCCAGATATTACTATTGCAAGTGACCGAGGTATTGCGTCAAATCGTGCATTTATAAGAGCGATTTTATCACATGATCGTTTGCTCAGTTCAGGTTTGGAGTTTGTTCATGACCACTTCTATCACATTAGCACTCTAGTTAATTTAGTATTGACCCTTTCTGCATACTATTTAAAATACTCTCCTGAGACAGGCACACACGCAAAAGAATACGAGCATCAAAGAGAGTTGTTTCAAACAGCTGTTGCTAGTTATGATAGTTTGATATCAACTTTGCGCTTGAGCATCGGACATGTTTTTATCTTAGGTGATGATGGATTCCCACTAGTTATTACCGAAGGTCACCTTCTTGTTCTCGAGATGGGGCTTGCTATCCATTGTGATGTAGCAACAACACTATCAGATTATAATGAGGCATGGCGAGACAGTTATAGGCTCTGGTTTTGTGACAATGTTTTAGGAACCCTAGGCACACACCAAGCGCGCTCATTATGGCAAAAATTGCATAGCGATACTCCTTCTGTACTAGCATCTATTGATGACAAAAAAGCATTGGAAAACATATCTAGAGTATTGAAAAAAGTAATACTCGGTTATGGTAGCAAGGAAGAGTTGTTCTTGAGCATCCCTGCTTTTAACCAAAATGTTGATACATTATTAACAACGCTTGGGCACTACCATCGTTTTGTTAATCTAGAAAAAGATCCTGATTCTTACCGTGCAATGATAGCAACACTTCACTCAGTTAAGCTGCTAACCGCGCCCATTAAAGACGTGAAGAAAACTCTTCAAAGAGTAAGCAAATTATCTGCGTCACTAGGGCCAAACCATCCTATTTATCGCCAGGCAGAACGTTGTATCTCAACTTATCCTAGCTCAAAACCATCGACCTCTTGCGGTGCTTCTTGATGTATTAATATTTTTGCTGCAGTAGCGTGGCTCTGGATTCGGTATTCGAGGCGCACAGGCTGCTAGTTTCAGAAAAATTCAATGAGTTACACTAGCAACCTTGACATTTAGCCATTTTTTGGCTAAATTAACCCCCATAATAAAGCCAAGTAGTGGCTAAATGTCGGGTATGCTATGTTAAGAGAGCTTTTAGGGCAATTAGAACGCTGGAAGAGCGCGCCAGGGCGAATGCCTTTGTTGCTGCGTGGTGCACGGCAGGTTGGTAAAACGTATATCGTTGAGTCGTTTGCACAACAATCATTTGAGAAATTTCATAATATCAATTTTGAATTTGAACCTGAGTATGAGCAGTGCTTTGCGAGCTTAGACCCTAAAAAAATTATTGACGCAATTGCTGGGTTGTCGGGACAGATTATTGAAGCAGGTAAAAGTTTATTGTTCTTGGATGAAATACAGCAGTGTCCGAAAGCCATAACTGCTTTACGTTATTTTAAAGAAAAAATGCCCGAGTTACATGTAATTGGTGCCGGTTCGTTACTTGAATTTGCATTACACGATAAACAATTTAGTATGCCGGTGGGAAGAGTTGAGTATCTATATTTAAAACCATTGTCATTTCGTGAATTTTTACAAACGACGGGATATGGTGCTCTGGTTGATGCTCTCCAGTCTTGCTCGTTTCAGGCTCCTATATCAGAAGCGTTTCATAACAAATTATTAGAGCTGGTTCGAGAATATTTGTTGATCGGAGGAATGCCTGCAGCGGTTTCTGATTTCATAATATCTAAAGAGTATAGTGCAGCCCATCGACAACAAACCATTATTCTTTCTACTTATCGAGATGACTTTGGTAAATACGCAAAAAGCAGTGACCATAAATATTTACAAAAAGTATTTATGCAAACACCAGGCCTTATTGGGCAACAGATTCAATATACTAAGATAGATCCGGATAGCCGCTCTCGAGATTTAAAACAAGCAATCAGTGATTTGGCTTATGCGGGTATCATTCATACCGTTTATGCAACTGCCGCGTCAGGTTTACCGCTTAATGCGCTGATCAACGAGAAAAAATTTAAGTTATTATATTTGGATGTTGGTTTAGCTAACCGCAGTTTACGTTTGGCAATGAATGATTTATTGCAAAAGGATATTATGGTTAGCAATAGTGGAGCTATTGCCGAACAATTTGTGGGTCAAGAGTTGTTGGCTTATATCGAACCGCATGAGTCTGCTACGATAAATTATTGGGGGCGTGATAAAAAAGGTAGTACCGCTGAAGTGGATTATATTATTGCGATTAATAGTCATATTATTCCTGTTGAGGTTAAGGCGGGTGTTACTGGTAATTTGAAGTCACTACATTTTTTGATGAAAGAGCGCCACTTACCATTGGGTGTTAGAGTATCGCAACAACCACTCGAAAAGTTTGGTAATATTTTGTCAGTCCCTTTTTATTTGTTATCAGAGTTACCTCGTTTAATCACGGAGCATTTATGATGGTTCAAAAGACCTGGAGCAGGCTTCGCTTTGCTATCCATGACCCCATTGCTATAGGATCGATTGTTCCTGAATTTTTGATGTTTGCTGACAAAGTGGTGAATAGCGTATTGAGGCCTATTAGTTTCTTGACAGTATAGAAGGTGTTATCCTTGGGTAACTATAGCATGGCAAGGTGTACTCATATGAGTATGCCCCATTTTGGAACACAATGAGGAGCATGACCAGCTGTTGCAAAAAATGCAACAGTTTAAAAATACCATATGTGATAATGCATTGATTGGAGAATTTGGATGAGTGATAGCGGAAAGCAAGAAGGTAATAGTGAATATGCGTAGTTTATATTGGTTTCGATCAGATTTGAGAATAGCGGATAACTTGGCGCTAGCAGAAGCTATGCAGTCATCTGATTTCTTGATGGCTGTATTTATCTTA
>JAJFJO010000067.1 GCA_021774015.1 Gammaproteobacteria bacterium | reverse complement strand
ATCTAGACGATCTGCTCCCTTTCTACCACCGCTCATTACATAATACCCACCGCCAAATAATACAACACATGGTAGTGCTACAGATGAGGATAACAGTACACCCGCCCCCCAAGTAAAATATCCAGCTGCGGCACCAGCACCTCCTCCAACCAACAATGCTCTATCTTCTAATTGCATTTTCTTTTCTCCTTTTGCTCAAAAGTTTTTTAACTCCATGAAAATGTGATATTAGGAAAAATATCTCAACAGCCTAGAAGCTGTTGGCCTTCGTCCAGAATTTTTTTCTACACACTCAGGTATCACACGATCAAATGGTAAAGTTTTCACTGGCCGATTAGATGCGTTGAAAAAAGCACCTTCATACATTTCTGCACTAGAGCGTGTGGGTCTTTTTCCGTTGTTCGCAATTTCCCAAAAAATAATTCCCAAACTAAAAATATCTGATTTCGAAGTGCAAGAAGATTTTGCTAATTCACCCTGCGCTGTATCTTTTGCTCTAATAGATTGCTCGTATGCATTCAACACTTCAGGCGCAGCATAAAGAGGAGTTCCACCTGGCCCATAGTCAGCAGTTGCTGTTGCTAGCGTATGATTGCCAATCGTTACTCTCCAAGATCTAGCACGTGCGACACCAAAATCTGCTATTTTTGCAACCCTATTGCGTCCAAAAATCAAAATATTATCAGGTTTTAAATCTTGATGAACTAAATTTTTAGCATGCAAAAACTCTAAACCTTGGGTGATTTGTTGACTCAGTTCTTTTTGTTTAGCCACACTTAATCGATTACTGCTCATATAACTAGCCAATGTGCCATGGTCAGCAAACTCAAATACCAGGCTTTCACCATATCCAGCTTGAGGTATAGGATCATAAATTAACCTAAGAGCCCAGGGGTTGTATATAGCTCCTTGCCGAAGAGTTAATTTTCCATAAAACTTAACAATATTTTCATGCCCGCCACCTAGTTTCTCTAGCTGTGCTTTTTCATGATTCAAATCAAAACGTCCTCGCTCACCTTTAAATAGTTTCAGAGCAACCGGCTTTCTTCCTGCGCCATCTCTATATTGGCCTTTGTATACACACCCAAATGCACCTTTGCCCAACTCATTATAAGGGCCAGATAACTTTCGAGAATCTAAAGAAGCAGAATCACCACCCATCTGAGCAAATCGTATCCTAACAGCATTGAGACAATAGAGAACACATAACAACAATATCCCTTTAATCACTTTTTCTTGATCACTATCACATTTTAATAAAGCCAGTAAAAATTGTTGAATCATAATACTCTCCTAAATCATCTAGATGAACACCCAAAAATCAAAAAATCTATCCATTTTTCAAAAATGGGATTAACCATACATTTCATAAAACATCATTTGATTGATTTCAAAATAGATATCGTATGCTTGGGTTAAGTTTATGGTTGCTTAGAAAATATGGCAATGGGTAAAGTTACCCATTTTTTTAGAGGGTCACTTCAAAAATAAAAATCCCCACTTCAAACCGTAGGGGATTTTTATTCGCTAGTATATTTCATCTATATGTAATTAGATATAATTAACATGATTTAAACTATCGGCAGTAAGCTCCTGCGGCTATTCTTGGCCTATCAGCATATGAATATTCAGGATCAAATTTTTTTCTATTTTCTTCATGATAAGATCTTTTAAAAAGCCCGAAGACCCCACCACATTGGACACTATCATCAGTCACGCTTTTTATATATTGCGGTGGAATATTATTCATGATGTTTTGCTCATTTAACTCAACATGCCCTTCATCTGGCTTGCCAAAATTTCTTTGAGATGCCTTAATATCGATAATAAGAAAATCTTCAGCTCGAGGTATAACAATTTCATAATATTTCCAGCCATAGATTGGCCCAAACTTTTTAGCGGGTAATACTATATCAGAAACAGACACACCAACACGATATGTATAAGGCTCCATTGCAACAAATTTTGCAACACTCGCAGCATTATCGGGCATAGCTAATTGAAGCCCATGTTCAAATACATGCTCTGGAGTAAACGCATCAGTTCTTCGATACAGAGTTACAGGCCCAGATAACAACTTAACTCTAAATGCTCGTTGAAACACCTCTCTAAACAGCGGGAAATCCACCCGACAAAGTTCACATAAAAAATGATTTACGAAATGATAGTAGTCACTTTTTTCACTTCTATTGAACAAATTAGGGCTTTGAACTATATAGGCAACAATGACGTCTAAAGCAGCAGCATCTCTTTGAACAGCTAGCAACCTATCAATAAGCAATCTATCCTCAGTATAATACCCTTCCCCACGAAATCTTCCAAGAATTTTATAAAAAGCAACAATAGGACCAATTCGTGTATTGTTGCTCTGACTTATACTGCCAGGAATAACAGCATCTTTACCAATGTTTTCAACCGTATTAAAATAAGCATTTATTAAAACTTGTCTTTTGGTTTCTTTAATAGCTTGCTGCTTCAAATAGCTCAAGCAAAATGGTATAAAGCACATACACCCTATTGCAAAACCAATTACTTTCAAAGGTGTTGGAAGCTCTTCTACCATACTAACCATTAAGTAATAAAAAAATTCAAGTTGTTCATCCATTTTGTTTTCTCCTTAGTAAAAATGAAACTCATTAACAAAAAAATCACGACGAGTTAGTACGTTCGTTAATTTTTAAATATCGACATACTTCCACTCAGAGATTAATTCTCGCGTAGTTTTATAGCCTAGTTTGTTTTTCAAGCTCAGCATATGCTTTTCTACTGTCCTTGGCGATCTGCTCATAAAGCAGGCCGCTTCTTTAATGCTACAACCCCGAAGCACATATTTCAGATACAATTTTTCTTTTGGTGACAACTTAGCCATAATATCTTTTTTATTTGAAAACAATATTTGATTCGATTTTTTAATAATCATATCTTGCTGGTTGGCCCGCTTAAATACAAATTTCCTGCTCTCAGACTCTTTTAACAATAACGCATAATGCTCACAAAATTGTTGTGTAAGTTTTTCTAACGTGAAAATATTATTGATATAAAAATTAATCATTTCATGCTGAGATACCTCACTAGAAAAATGACTCATTTCACAGTAGTGATTCCTATTTCTCACTAACGTAATACCGCAAGAATTACCTGTGATTTCACTCCAAGGTACAAAGATCTCAGGGGCATCATCAAAATTCCAGATATAATTGAAATTATGATAATTTATTGAATTGGCATAATACCCTACCTCATAAAGCTTATTTTTCATAAAATAAACACTAAACTCTGGATCATTAGTAATATGAATTGCACTTTGATCGGAATATAGGCGTCCATAACTAAACCCAGAAATAAAGTATTTGTTTAAATTTTGAGCGAAAGAATAAATCTCAGCTGCAGCTCGATAATATTGCTCTGAAATTTCAGACAGCTTAGCATCAGTATAAAGAGTTTTACTCATGGTAAACCTCACTCACTCAATAGGATTTTTTCACATTTTCTGTGTCTAATCTTAGAAAAGACAGTTAAATTAAATTCCCCGCACAACATCTTGATTCATTTAGTTATCTTAGAAATTGATTCACTATAGGTGAGATAACCACGCGATTTCTTTACATCATCTAAACTGGTTATATATACATAAGTAAGAGTACACTGAGAAAATGCGCTGAACTGTGTTTTTGTGGCGGTGTATTCTACTCATGCATACGCAGACTATAAACAATTTAGCAAGCTGTTGCAATACCATAAAAAAACCACCCCGCGGAATAAACCGCAGAGTGATTTTCAAACAGATCAGATGTAAAGGGATGAATTAAGCTGCAGGATTAATAACAACCTTGATGGCACCTGTCACTTCGCTATGAAACTGTACATGAATCTCATATTCACCCGTTTGGCGAATAGGACCTTCAGGCATCAGTACTTCGCTTTTATTAAGCTCATGACCAGCAGCAACCACAGCATCAGCGATGTCACGAGGACCAATCGAACCAAATAGTTTTCCTTCATCACTCGCTTGCGTCTCCAGAGTAACGGTCACTTCTGCAATTTTATCAGCTCGCGCCTGCGCAGCAGCCAATACTTCAGCAGCACGCTTTTCTAATTCAGCACGGCGTTTTTCAAAGTCAGCGATATTACTTGGCGTAGCCATCACGACTTTGTTTTTAGGAATCAAGTAGTTACGCGCATAACCAGGCTTCACGTTTACTTGGTCACCCACTTGACCTAAGTTAGCAATCTTTTCTTGTAAAATAACTTTCATTGTAATTTCCTCTTCATCACGCCAGTGTCATACCAAAGGCGCACAATCCTACCATAGACACATCACAAAAACACCTTCTTTTGCGACGAGCCACCCTAGAAATTATCGTGTTACCGCAGCCGAACTACGCTTCCTAAAATCTACCCACGCGTCGATATAGCCAAACAAGGCCAAGCCCAGCACAACGGCAAATGGCAACAGTAAAAGGCCCATATAGACCATTACAACGGGAACCATTAAAAACTTATATTGACGATAGTAATAGTGCAACAGGCTTAAACCCGCAATCATAAATGGCATCAACAATACGGGAGCAACATCCTTAGCAACAGGCACTTTAAAGGCAATACCTGCAAATAAGATAATCACTACAATTGCTGCAGCCTGCCCCATTCGAATGGTCACAAACTCTTCACGCAAACGACCAGGGGTAAACATCACACTCTCCCACCAACGTGCTAACACCAGTTGCACAAACGTCCCTAATAAAATAATCGACGCATAAATTCCAGTTGCAATGGGAGCTAGCTCAGCAATAAAACTTTTCGTTTCTGCTGGAGACAATTTCCAAGAAGCGGCTTTAGTCACGTCTTTTAAATAGTCTGTAATGAAGGTCTGCCAAAAAATATGAATATCAGGACTAATCATATGTGCCAGCAACACGGCAACAACAGCAATCAGCGTCACGACTTCTAAACCCAATCGCCAAGATGAATACGTGCGTAAAATCAACGCCATTAGCCAAACAACAATACAGCGCAGCAATAAAATATCAAATACACCAAATCGTTTTAAATACAGCAGTGCTAATGCGGGTAATGCCACCCAGAACAAGACAAACAATCCAGGCTTTGCCCCTTTACGAAGCGTAATAAACCCTACAACAATAGCCGCAAAAAAACCACCCGGAAGGTGAATCATCGGTAACAACGTTAAGGTAAACGCGACGATAATCGCATTACGATCGTTAGCAAGGAGAAATTCGCCAATCTTGCGCATAGAACTTACCTAGAAAAATGCCACTTTAAACTCCCCCAGCGCAATGCTGCACTAGGGGAAAATCATTACTCGTGGTTATCGCAATAAGGAAGCAATGCCAAAAAGCGCGCTAATTTAATAGCACTAGATAATTGACGTTGATACTTAGCGCTGGTGCCAGTGATACGACTAGGTACAATACGGCCAGACTCCATGATGTAGTCTTTCAATGTATCTGTATCTTTATAGTCGATCTTTTTTGCATCAGACCCTTTAAAAGCACAAAATTTCTTGCGACGAAAATAAGCTGCCATAATAAATTCCTCTTACGTTATTCTTCTGTTTCAACAGTGTCAGTGGATTCAGTGGCTTTAGCCACTTCAGCGGGCTCTTGAGTTTCTTCTTCAACTCTAGGAGGCCTCGGTTTACGCGCCTGGTTTTTACCAGACTCACTGCCACTTTTCATCATCACTGAAGGCTCAGTAATCGCTTCTTTGCGACGCAAGATCAAGTTACGCAACACAGCATCGTTATATTTGAATGCATTTTCTAATTTATCCAACGCAGCATCAGTACACTCTACATTCATCAGGGTGTAGTGTGCTTTGTGAATTTTATTGATGGGATAAGCCAATTGGCGACGGCCCCAATCTTCAAAGCGGTGGATCTGCCCACCATCTTCTTTAATCAGACCTTGGTAGCGTTCTACCATTGCTGGCACCTGACTGCTTTGGTCAGGATGCACTAGAAAGACAACTTCATAGTGTCTCATAGAGATACCCTTTTGGTTAAAGCCCCCAACCCACGTTATTGAAACGCCGCTGTAGAGCAAGGTTTAAAAAGAAAGCATCTTACCTAACGCCGTAACAGATAGCAAGTACACGTGCTAACGCCGTAACAGATAGCAAGTACACGTGCCAACCCAGCACAGTTGACAAGATAACATTTATTTTTCAATTAGTTACAGACTCCATCTATCAGTATCCGGCACGCATAGATTGGCATAAATACATTTTTAACCCTATAGTATGGATTGTGAAAGAATATTGTATACATAATATACATTAACTCAACTATGCGTGCCGGATACTGATAGTTGAAATTTATAACCTTTTGATGAGAATATACATTGTCACCAACTGTGCTGGGTTGGCACCGATCAAAAAAGGAAAGACGATATGATCATCACCGAAGACGAATCTGATGCCCAGCACCAAATTCGGGCATTTACCGATCATAGCATCACAGTCAATAGCACTGTCTATACCGATAATTTAATCATAACCCCCTCAGCGATTATCTCGCCTTGGGAGTTAGCTGATATTCAGCAGCTGATGCTCTGTGATTTAGACCCCTTAATAAAACCACAAGCAGATATTATACTCATCGGGACCGGCAAGAACTTTATTGCAATACCCCCCAACATGAATGCCTACTTTAATGAACATAAAATAAGCTTTGAAACCATGAACACAGCCGCTGCTTGCAGAACCTATATGGCGCTATTAGCCGAAGGTAGAACTGTCACCGCAGCTTTAATTATCGAAAAGGAACCCTCATGAGCGATTGTCGAATTGCCGTTGCACAAATTGATTTTCTCGTCGGTGCGATGGCTGCGAATGCACAACGTATTATCGAAGTAACACAATCCATTTTAGCGGAACATGACAATATTGATCTGGTCGTATTTCCGGAATTAAGTTTAACGGGCTATTCTCCCGAGGATTTATTATTTCGTTCTGGTTTTTATCGCCGCTGCCAAGAAGCATTAGACACCATACTCGATGCAAAACTCGCAACAACTATTATTATAGGGCTGCCTATAAAAGAAAATGATGATTGCTACAATAGTGCCGCCATCATAAAAAATGGCGAACTTATCACAACCTATCGCAAACGAGATTTGCCCAACTACGAAGTCTTTGATGAAGTGCGTTATTTTAAAAGTGGTAAAGCGCCCTGCATTATTACCATTAACGACATTCCTATTTCCGTTAATATTTGCGAAGATATGTGGCATGTCACGCCTGTGCAACAAGCGGTAAAAGAAGGCGCAAAACTCGTGGTCTCCATCAACGCCTCTCCTTTTGATCGCAACAAAGCGCGCAACCGCGAGCTGACTTTGCGCCAACGCACCATTGAATCGCATGTGCCTATGATTTATTGCAATATTGTTGGTGGACAAGATGAAGTTGTTTTTGATGGCGGCTCAATGGTATTAAATGCCGCTGGTGAACGTGTACAACAGGCCGCTTATTTTGAAGAAGACATCATGATTGTTGATGTCATGAAAAATGGTGACTCGGTTGATATTAAAAAACACGCATTACTTCCTCGTCCATCTGCCGATGAAACACTTTATCAAACGTTGGTTTTAGGCGTTAGAGACTACGTGCGCAAAAATAATTTTCCTGGTGCTATTATAGGGTTATCAGGCGGCATCGACTCTGCATTAACTTTATGTGTCGCTGTCGATGCACTTGGCGCTGATAATGTGCGCGTCGTTCTAATGCCTTCCCGTTATTCATCGCAAGAGAGTATGGATTTAGCAATACAACAAGCGGAAACCATGAAAGTACAATATGACATTATTAGTATTGAACCCATGTTTGAACAATTCCTAAATTCCTTAGAGCCCGTGTTTACAGGCACACAACCTGACACTACGGAAGAAAATATTCAAGCACGTATTCGCGGCAGTTTATTAATGGCACTATCGAATAAGTTCGGCTCCATTGTATTAACTACAGGTAATAAAAGCGAAATGTCTGTAGGCTACTCAACACTTTATGGAGACCTTGCTGGTGGCTTTAGTGTTTTAAAAGATATTTTTAAACACATGGTGTATCAGCTTTCCCACTATCGCAACACACTGTCACCGGTTATTCCTGAGGCTGTCATTACTCGCGCTCCGTCCGCTGAACTTGCGGATGACCAAAAAGATCAAGACACCTTACCACCTTATGATGTGCTAGATAAAATTATCGAACTCTATGTCGAACAAGACATGGACCCATTAAAAATATATTCCGATGAGTTAAATAAAGAAACCGTAGATCGCGTCATAAAAATGATCAATCGTAATGAGTATAAAAGGCGGCAAGCGCCTATCGGCGTTCGTACTACTATTCGCGCATTTGGTAAAGACCGGCGGTACCCGATAACATCAGGGTACTAAAGCTACCATTCGAGATTTTTTTATAAACGTTCAGCCATGTTACGTAAAACAACCAATCAAAATGTTGCCACACTGCGCCCTGCCTGTCTAGTTCTAAAAAAACAGCAAAACAACCAGTAAAGGAACAAGTTGCATCGCCGCATTATCATCAAACCACTTTACATTGGGCCATTCAGCTAACACCGTCAGCGGCGCCATGATACAGCTCACCCACCAAGGAAAGCCCAGCCACCAGGAACAGAGCAGCCACAGTAAAAACAGAAAAACCACACCGATAGTAAATACCCAACGTGGGCTAACAGCAAAACGTCGCAGCTCACCTAACAGGGGGTCACCAAAAGCACAGCCCCATATAATCGGAATACCAAATGTTTTGCCCGGCGCTAATAACAATACCAAACCAACAGACACGGCACCCCACGTAAAAGAAGAAATTTGATGTAACTCGCGCTCTCGCTGCCCAAAGACTTTAATTTTAAATACAAGCCGCACAACTTCTAAAACGATGACAAGCCCGACAATAATCGCAACAATCACTTTTGGCGGTAAGCCTATCCATCCTGCGATAGCCGCGCCGTAGTAATAATAGATTAACGGATAAATAGCTAAAGTAAGATGAATAAAACGACGCACTATATGTGCAGGCAAGCCGCCGCGAGTGCTCGCAACTTGCCCTTGAGAGTTCATGTGAATATTAATTGCTTACGCTCGTTTTAGTTTTGATAGCTCAGATGCGTTTGGATAATTCGCCTCTAAAATTTTCAAACTATTATTCGCCAAACTATCAAGCCCAAGTTTACGGTAGGATTTCACCATCAATGCTAATGCAGGAATCACCTCAGGCGTGCCATTATAATGCTCTAACACGTTGCTCGCACGGTTAGCAGAAGCGACATAAGCACCACGACGATAATAATAATCAGCAATCAACACATTTTTACGCGCGATAATATTACGAATATAACGCATGCGTAAAATCGCATCCGGGGTATAAACACTATTAGGGTACAGTGTGACTAATTCACTAAAAGAATTAAATGCCTGAATCTTATCTGACAAATCACGCGGTGCAGGATCAACACCCAAGGCTTTTTGCAACCATGTAAAACCCTGCTGATAATTAATCAGGCCACGCATATAAAAGGCATAATCCACATGAGCGCCACGCGGATAAAGACGAATATAACGATCCGCCGCAGCCAATGCAGAAGCGTTATCAGACTTTTTATAATAGGCATAAATAATATCAAGCTGCCCTTGTTGCGCATAAGGACCAAATGGATAAATAGCATCCAAAGCCTCAAAGCCATTCACTGCACGATCATATTTGCCTTCGGCCAAAGCCAACTCAGAACCATGGAAAATCTGCGCAGATGTCATGTTTTTAAATGCAGCTAAATTATTACTAGATTTGGCACAACCCGCCAAAAATGCGATCAATACGATAAGTAGTGTTAAACGTTTCATGCGATCCTTCTTCCCAAAGTCAAAAAACTCGGTCATTATAGAGCAACTAGAGTCATAACAAAACTAATAACTGGTGGCATATGCAACGAATACAATTAACCGGCGATATTACAGAAAATCAAGCGAATCAACGCCTTGATCAAGCCCTGAGCCAAACGTTCTCTTTATATTCTCGCTCACAATTACAGCAATGGATAAAAGCGGGCTTTGTTACTGTTGATGGGAAAGCCTGGACGCGTCCCCGCGATAAGGTCTCAGGCGGGGAGCACATCAACATTAACGCCAATATAGAAGCTAAAGAAAATTGGGAAGCCCAACCCATCGGGCTAAACATCGCCTATGAAGATGATGAACTGTTAGTCATTAACAAACCCGTGGGGCTTGTTGTGCATCCAGGCGCTGGTAATCCCGACCTCACATTGGTTAATGCGATTGTTAACCACCACCCCGCTAATGCAAGCCTGCCGCGCGCAGGCCTTATTCATCGCCTTGATAAAAATACATCCGGTTTGCTGGTGATTGCAAAAACATTAGAAACACACAATGCACTCGTCAAAATGTTGGAAGCACGAGATATGAAACGAGAATATATGGCACTCGTTAATGGCTTAATGATATCGGGCGGAACGATAGAAGCCGACATTGCTCGCCACCCCACTGCCCGCACAAAAATGAGTGTGGTTCGTTCAGGCCGAGCCGCCATCACACACTATCGTGTTGAAGAAAAGTTTCGCGCACACACTCTCGTTCGCGTGCAATTGGAAACTGGCCGCACACATCAAATTCGTGTGCATATGGCGCATATTAATTTCCCTGTTATTGGTGATCTCACCTATGGCCATCGACGCATACCCGCAAAACTCAATGAATCCTTACGCGATGCATTGCACCATTTCAACCATCAAGCATTGCATGCCTTTCGCCTATCATTGGAACACCCAGTCACAGGTGAAATGATGTCGTGGGAAGCGCCCCTGCCAGAAGATATGCAGCAATTAATCGCGTTGCTTCGAGAAGATAATGAGCATCAAAAATAATGTATTGCATGCAGATTGGAATGTGCCGAACCCTATTCGTGCTCTCACCACGACGCGTGTTGGTGGTATAAGTAAACCACCTTTTGATACTATGAATCTCGCATTACACGTTAACGATGCCCCAGCTGACGTTCAAAAAAATCGTGGCTTATTGCTCACTCAATTACAGCTACCACACGAACCCCGATGGCTGAATCAAGTCCATGGCACCCATGCCATTGACATCACACATGCGACGGATATTAACGCCGATGCCTGTTATACCCAAAATAAAAATACAGTGTGCGCAGTAATGACTGCGGATTGCCTGCCTATCTTGATCTGCAACACACAAGGCAGTGAAGTTGCTGCGATACATGCGGGGTGGCGTGGTTTGCTCAATGGTGTTATCAATAATACGATACAGTCCTTACAATCCAAGCCTAAAGAGCTGCTTGCATGGCTAGGCCCGGCCATTAGCACAGCACATTTTGCGGTAAGCGAAGAAATAGTCATTGCTTTTTCTGAGCGTGACTCGCACAATAAAGCGTGTTTTAAGCAAGATGACAACCAGCAGTGGTATGCAGATCTCTATGCACTTGCAAAAAATACTCTGCAACAGCTTGGCTTGGCACACATCAGCGGCGGTGATTACTGTACCTATCGCGATGCGGATTGGTTTTATTCATACCGACGTGATAATAAAACAACAGGACGCATGGCCAGCTTAATTTGGATAGAAGATAAAAAAAATAATTTTTGACTTTGAACCTAAAAAAACCATCAGGAAAACAACTATGAAACGCATACTATCATTACTAGCACTTACCAGTTCTCTTATTTTTTCTATCGCTATTTATGCTCATATCCCTACCACTGTTAACGGCAAAACATTACCTAGCCTAGCACCAATGTTAAAAAATGTCATGCCGGCTATCGTTAATATTGCCGTCGAGCAAAAACCCAAATCACAAACCGATAATTTAGAAAAAAACCCCACCTACAGCAAACCCAGGTCTAAAGATTTTTCTGCTGTTGGCTCCGGCATTATTTACAATGCCAAAAAGGGTTTGATTTTAACAAATGCCCACGTTGTGAAAGATGAAGCCGTGATGTTGGTCACTCTAAAAGATGGGCGCCGTTACAGAGCAACCTTGGTTGGCAAAGATAGCGGCTTTGATATTGCAATCATTAAAATCAGAGCAAAACATTTACATCAAATTCCCTTTGGCGATTCCGACGCTTTAAAAGTCGGTGATTTTGTCACCGCTATCGGCAGCCCCTTTGGCTTAACACAGACAGTGACATCTGGTGTTATCAGCGCGCTCAATCGTGTCACACCGCAAATCGAAGGCTTTCAAAGTTTTATTCAAACCGATGCATCAATTAACCCGGGAAACTCTGGTGGTGCACTAGTAAACTTAAGAGGTCAAGTCATCGGAATGAACACAGCAATGGTGTCCCCCACTTATGGCAATATCGGGATTGGCTTTGCTATACCAAGCAATATGGTACACGCCGTCGTCACACAACTATTAAAATACGGCAAAGTATCGCGTGGCATGTTAGGTTTAACTGCGCAAAACATCACGCCCAGTCTCGCTCAAGGCTTACATTTAAAAAATGATCGTGGCGTTGTTGCAACAAAAATCATTCCTCTGTCGCCTGCCGACAAAGCTGGATTTGAAGTGCAAGATGTCATCGTGGGTGTCAATGGCAAAGCAGTTCGCAGCGCAGCACAGCTTCATAATATTTTGGGTCTAATGCGCCCTGGGACAAAAATTATTATAAGCATCATCCGCGATGGCCGCTCGAAAACTTTATCTGCAACAGTTGGTGACCCCAAAAAAATGGCAAAGCTCATGGTGCCCTTTATTAACGGCATGCGTCTGCAAGATTTTAGTGAACTTGAGCCTGACGGCAGTGAAATTACCGGCGCATTAATTATCAGCCTAAGCGATGACAGCCCTGGTGCATTAGCGGGTTTACAACAAGGTGATGTTATCATGCAAGCTAATGGCAGAGATATTAACGCCGTACCGGATTTAATCGGTGTGATTTCCAAAAAACCTAAAGAACTGCTGTTAAAGGTGTCGCGTGGTAGTAGTAATTTGTTTTTGGTATTGCGGGATCGGTAGGTGGGTTGATTGTTTTTTTGGTTTTTCGTTTGCGCCATTAGATAGTTCAGCAGGCAACATGCTTATAGAAAGCTAGCGGTTTTTAAGCGCACACTTCGTGTTGCGTTCTGTGGGTGCCAATAGAAAGATATCTAGATGCACTGAGCTGTTTGTTTGCGCCATTAGATAATTCAGCAAGCAACATGCCTATAGCAAGCTAGTGGTTTTTAAGCGCACACTTCGTGTTGCGTTCTGCGGGTACCAATAGAAAGATGTTTAGCTACACTGGGTTATCAATGTCGATAAACTGATAGTCAATTTCGAAATGATCGGACAAATGCACACCTAAGGCTAGAACACCATAACGCTCAGTTGCATGATGCCCTGCCGCATAAAAGTGAATGCCCGTTTCTCTCGCGATACTCACCGTGCGCTCTGAAACTTCACCTGTAATATACGCATCAACATTCAAATCTACGACATCGGTAATAAAGTCTTGCGCAGCACCCGTGCACCAAGCCACTCGAGTAATCTCGCTCGCCCCACCTGGAATATGCAACGGCTCACGATCTAATGCTTGTGATATATGTTGCGCGAATTGTTCACCCGTCATTGGCGTTTCTAATCGTCCCATGCGCCCTAATGCCGGACCTGAGGCATCCGCAAACTGGCCATCAGGAATAAGCTGTAATACGTTAGCTAACTGCGCGTTATTCCCTAACGTTTCATGCGCATCTAGTGGCAAATGGTACGCTAATAGATTTATATTATTTTTTAATAATGTCGATAAACGTTTCTGCATCATACCCGTCACACACGGATTTTCTCCACGCCAAAAATAACCATGGTGCACCAATATAGTATCTGCTTTTACAGCAATAGCCGCATCAATTAATGCTTGATTGGCCGTCACGCCACACACTATACTTTTTATCTCAGGCGCACCTTCCACCTGCAAACCATTCGGGCAATAATCGCGAAACAATTGCGGCTGCAACAATTCGGATAAATAATTAAGAATGTCCTGTCGTGCTGCCATACTATGTCTTCACTTTACCATTATTAACAGGTTTGTTTGAAACACGTCGTATTTTTGCGCCTAATAAACTTAACTTTTCTTCGATACATTCATAACCACGATCAATGTGATAAATACGATCCACGAATGTTTCACCTTCCGCCACCAAACCGGCCAACACCAAACTTGCTGAAGCGCGCAGATCTGTCGCCATCACCGGCGCACCTTTTAATTTATCTTTACCCGTACAATTTGCCGTATTACCTTTCATGCGAATATTCGCGCCCATGCGGCGCATTTCAGGCACATGCATAAAGCGATTTTCAAAAACATTCTCTGTGATTTTTGATTTACCTTCTGCTACTACATTCATTGCCATAAACTGCGCTTGCATATCTGTAGGGAAATCCGGATAAGGTGCCGTCGAAACATCCACTGCTTTAGGGCGTTTACCTTTCATATCCAGCTCAATGGAATTTTTACCAACTACAATATGCGCACCAGCTTCCTTCAATTTTTCTAGCACGGAAGTTAAAGTGTCTGGTACAACATCTTTTATGAGGATTTTACCGCGCGTCATGGTAGCCGCAACTAAATATGTGCCCGTTTCAATACGATCAGGCAATACATGATAGTTCCCGCCATTTAGTGAAGACACTCCCTCTATTGTAATAATTTCAGTGCCTGCACCTTTAATATTAGCACCCATAGAATTTAAAAAGTTAGCAAGGTCAGCTACCTCAGGCTCACAAGCGGCATTATGAATAGTTGTTTTACCGCTAGCCAATGCAGCAGCCATCATGATATTTTCTGTGCCAGTAACTGTGATTTTACCTAAATTAATATCTGCACCTTTTAGCCGGCCATTAACTGTTGCACTAATAAAACCATCACTCAGATCAACCTCTGCCCCCAGACAACGCATACCTTCGATATGCACATCCACAGGGCGCGAACCAATCGCACAACCACCTGGCAAAGACACTTCCGCTTTACCAAAACGTGCAAGCAGAGGGCCCAATACCAAAATAGAAGCACGCATAGTTTTTACCAGATCGTACGGCGCTTTAAACTCATTAATATTGGAGGAGTCAATTGTCACATTAAAGTGCTCATCCAACATCAGCTGCACCCCTAAGCGACCCAACAATTCCATGATGGTGGTGACATCATTTAAGTGTGGAATATTGCTCAGCTTTACTTCACCATCCACTCTCATGGTTGCCGCTAAGATGGGCAGTAATGCATTTTTAGCACCCGAAGCACGAATCACTCCTTCCAATCTATTTCCACCCGTTACAACTAATTTATCCATTATTCTTTCTCGTTAGTATGACTGTTAATAGGCAGCAGTGATAAAACACCACACACCTGTGCAATTTGTTCCAAAAAATCAGGTACATTAGTAAACCGTAATGACTTTCCTAGCTCTTGCGCCTGACGCATAAAAGTCAACATCAATGTTAAAGCAGAGGCATCACAACGTGTTACATGCTTAAAATCCATACTTATCTCAGTTGCTTTAGAATCCTGCAACCAGCGCTCACCCTGCTCTCGCAAGGCAAGCACATTACCAAAAAAAATATCACTATTCAAAATAAAGTGAGTTTGAGAGTGCACTGTGGTCATCGACGCGTTCTGTTGTGATTAGCTAAGCGTTTGATCAAGCCTTTCATACCCGAACGCGCTAAAACACCAGAAAATTGCGCACGATAACTTTGCGACATACTGACATTTTCAATACTAAAATCATAAATTTTCCAGGTAGAACCTCTACGCACCACGTTGTAACTTATCGGTATACGACGACCATTCCTACGAATCAACACACTCCTCACTTTAGCAGTACGAGCACGTTGATAGTTAGACCGTGATGGGTAGAATTTAACTTTATCACCGTTATACGATGACAACGCATTAGAATAGGTTGAAATAACTAGACGTCTAAACTGTCGTACAAATTGACTGCGCTGAGAAGCACTTGCTTTACTCCAATATTGACGCCCCACCACTGAAGCGGCCATTCGATTGACGTCTACATAAGGCATAAGTGTGCGGGTCACAATACGGTAAATTGTACGAGAAGATTTCAAGCGTGATTTGTTTTTCTCAAGCTGATTAATCATGCGTTGTGAAGCGCCCTGCAACACTGCAACCGGAGAGGCAGCAAATATTGAAACAGAAAACAATAATAAAAAAGCTACAATCCATCGTTTATTTAGTAAAGTTCGCATATAAAGTTACTCCTATTTTTTACTTTTTAAGTTAAACATCAGTTGGCCGATCAAATTTTCTAAAATTAAAGCTGAGTGGGTTGTCTCTATCATGCCACCCGGCTTTAATGTTTTTGTATCAAAACCAGGCGTCAAACCAATGTAATTGGAGCCTAGCAACCCCTGAGTTAAAATGCTTGCAGATGTATCATCAGGAAAGTTATTCATCCTATTTTTAATTTGCATGCTAACAGTAGCACGAAAAGATTTTGGATCTACATGAATAGAGGTAACACGCCCCACCACAACACCCGACACGCGTACCGCAGCCCTTACTTTTAATCCACCAATATTATCAAATTCGGCATTAAGGGTGTAATAACTGCCATTATTCATATGAGTTAAACCGCTCATCTTAAAAGCTAATAAGACTAGGCCCAACAATCCAACGATGATAAATACACCGACTGCTAACTCTGTTGCTTTACTACGCACTACCAACCTCCCATCATGACTGCTGTCAATACAAAATCAAACGCTAATACCATCAGTGAAGAATACACCACGGTTTTTGTGGTGGCTTGACTGATACCTGCCGCATTAGGTTCAGAATAAAAACCCTGAAATACAGCGATCCAAGTAACAATAAAACCAAAAACGATACTTTTTATAATGCCGCTGAT
>JAJFJO010000066.1 GCA_021774015.1 Gammaproteobacteria bacterium | reverse complement strand
CGATTCATCAGGACTTGCCCGCTTTAAAAATCCTGCAGCACAAATCAGTTCTATAGATAATGATGATGTACTATCATCCTCTGTTGGGAAATCACCGAAAATATCGTGATTCACAACCGGTGTATTTGAAAGTTTTTTTGCCGCCCGCTGCGCGGGCGTTAATAACTTTTCCAAATGTTTTTCATGAACCTTAGCAATATGTTCTAGCTGTGTATTTGTTATAAATAATTGTCCGCTCAATAAACCATTAAAGGCTAGTTGACCCATAAAATTTTTGATGATATGAATACGGTTAGCAATTTCCTTAGAAACTTTAATGGTAAAAGAATCTTTGGTTTGCAAAAAAGAAGGGCTCAGTTTTTTTAAATAGCGTAGCCCCAAACGATAAACTAAAGCCTTATATAAATCTGTAAAAGTGAGATGTTCTTGTTGCAATACCTCAGGAGCTTCTCGTTGTAAACTGCATATCAAAGCTAAGTTAATCGGAGTATGTGACAAGGTCCAGAGGTTTTCATTGGCTCTTAATATATCAATTAAATGGTCAGACGGTAATTGTTCATCTGCCGCATTTGCTGCTGCCGCTGCGGATTTTGCTGCATCCACTGTATCCCACTTATTGAGTTGATACACGAGCTGAACATATTGGGGTATTTCACGGTCTCTAAACCCCATTAATTCATAGCGCAAACAGCTTTTGTCATTAAATACGGAGTCACCTACTACCGCATGCGGACGTGAAGTAACAATATAATTAGACTGTACCAGCAAAAACTCATGCAGCACTTGATAAGCAGTTGAACTCTTATCTATATTGATTTCATCATATCCATCTAGAATAAATAGGCATGTTTTAGGTGATTGTAGGGCAGCTTCTATCAGGGCTAGTTCTACATTAAATGTGGAGTCTTTTTTCAATATATACAATATAAAACGCATCGATACAAATTCTTTAGTTATCGTACTATATTCATAGCAATCTTTATTAAGAGCAATAAAATCATCCCACTGATTCAGATACCTTAATGGCAACCAAAAAATATGCGAAAATTGTGGCCATAATCCTGGCAAAGCTCGGCCCACCTCTGGTTTGGAATCCAAACCATCCTCACTGTCCACAATCAATCCCTGACCCCAGCAATAGCTGACATACTGGCAAAACGTACTTTTGCCAATACCAGCCCGCCCAACAATTAATAGGCGCTTTGATTCATCATCTAAAAACAAGCGATCAGGCTGTATCAGTGATTCATCCTTAATATCGAAGAAGTCTTCATACGCATCCAAGCGACCTGTTCCTAAAGAAGTTTTTCCCACAGCAAATGATTCTCGATTATCCTGCCCCTTAGCTTCAACTAAGGCTAAATTAACATAACTCTTATCGATAGGTTGTGATACTTCAAACACCGGTAATCGAATATGGCTTTGTTGCGCATAATACTGGCCTAGACTCACTGATAGTTCATCATAATGATCTGCAGACTTGAGTTTAGGTATCGATATAGCATCATTTGGGAGTTGCGATAATAAACTTCGACCTGCACTATCTCGCTCTGCATTTTCTCGATCCTTGATTTCTTCCTCTCTTTGTAACCGCTCTAATACAGGCGCTTTTGTTAAACCCTTCGTTACAATTAATTTAGATTGTTCATCTATAGATCTTAAAAACTCATCCCATTGTGCTTTAAATGTCTCATCAGTGGTTCCATAGAGTACCCCTATGAGCCATCGCATATGGTCAAAATAAGTTGTCGTTTTTGATTTACAATTTCTAATATGAGTATACCAATCATAACTTACCGGAAAGCTCGTTTCATTCTGACCACTAATTAATAAAGGCAATACATTAAATTTTCCTGACTTTTGGTCTTGAGTGCGCTTACGCTGAATATGAGTCAATAGCGTACATATTTCAGATATACCTCCTTTATGCTGTTGCAATAAGGATTCTGTCCCAATTAAAATAACATAATCAACTGTTTCTGCTTGCTGCATATAGTGATACATATTTTCACCCGGCTTTAAATCTTTAATATCCAATTTGGCATAAATACCGGCAGACTCTAGGTGCGCTCTTAACCCTATTAAAAAATCAAGCACCCAAGTCAAATGCCGCTCTTGTGCATTCTTTAAGTTAGGTGGCGCATAACAAATCAACACACTTTTCGGTGAAAAGCCGTCTTTGCCAGCTCTCGCTCTAATAGTTTCTAATGTACTATGAAATTGCGTAGCAACCACACTATCTCCATGCAACTGCATTTGACCTAAACGCAAGCGATGTGACTTCCAATGGTGTTTGACCTTTGGTGGAGTTACTGGAGTTAATTGCATTAGCGATGTTTGGCATATAGCTTTAATGGTTTTTAAGACACTGATCACTTTGCGTTTAGAGGTATTATTTGCTTCACTGTGTTCTAAACTCGTTTTTGCTGCAACTATTATCCCACTAATTTCTTTGAGCGATTCCAATACATCCGATAATTCAATAATAGGATCCGCTAAATCAACATTAAAATCTTTGATTTTAGTATCCAGTGTTACAATGGTACTCAGCATACTGGATTTAAGAGTTGGATCTGCAATTCGATTTGCAGTGTCCTCTAGTGCAGCTTTATCTATTTTTATAAGTGCATCTCTGCGTGCGCTTTGTTCATCAAATTGCCCATGTATTTTTACTCTTGCCATTTGTGTGCTTGCAGTGACTGAGCTATTACTAACAATCCCTGCTCTTACAATGGTTAAATTCTCAATTACGGAGCCTACCTTATCACCTGTCCGAAATGAATAATCATCAGAAAACTCTCCTTTACCACCTTGCACAGGTTTTACAAATGTAGAAGCGGCTCGAGAATCTATGGATGATAAGGGTGGCGCTAATCCCAAAAAAACTTGTGGATCTATAAAAAAATGAACATGCTTTTTGATAGCACCTGTGTTACAACGACCAGAAGAAAATCCCAAAGTAATGGTTGAATCATAAGCTTGGCCGTGGAGTGCCGAGTTTTTCCAACTGCCACCATCTTGTTTTTCTTTTACCTGAATTTGAATGTGTAATAGCCTGCTGATCGCTTCAATTTCTATTTGCCCAGCCCATTTCGGATTTATCACTGAAGCCATGCGTACTTCAAAACTATTCGCACCTTCTGAAAACAATCTTGGAAATTCCGCTTTATGCTCTTGCATAAAACGCACGACATTTTGACGAAAAACAGTATCGACTAACACTTCAAACTGCGGTGCTTGCTCTTTTAATTCCACAAAAAAATCAGGTTGGCCTTTATACTGTAAAAGCTCTTGTTTAAATTCTTCCAAACCCGGTTTATTGTTATCATCAAACAACTGAACAAAACGCCGCTCAAAAGCTGCATCATCTTTGAGCACAGGTAACAACACACTAAACACCACCGCATAGAATAAGCAACTCCCAACATCCAAATGCTCTTTTTGTGCCGCCAGCAGCAAAGCGGTATCACCAGCCTTATTGATCTCAGTAATTGATGCTCCAACTTTTCCCAACAGCCAAAACATCACTTCCATCTTCCCTTGTTGTGCCGCCACCAACAAAGCAGTGCTACCATTATTAGTGGTTTCACTGATCCTGGCACCACCTTCCTGCAGCAACCACTTCACCACATCCAACTTCCCATTCAGTGCTGCCAGCAGCAAAGCCGTATCACCATTCTTATTCGTCTCAGTGATCGATGCGCCTCCCTTAGGACCCAGCAGCCACTGCACAACCTCTAGATGTCCCTGCCAAGCTGCCTGCAGCAAAGCAGTGCTACCATTATTAGTGGTTTCACTGATCTTGGCACCACCCTCTCTGAGCAACCACTGCACCACATCTAAATGCCCACCCAAGGCTGCCAGCAGCAAGGCGGTGCTACCATAATTAGTGGTTTCACTGATCTTGGCACCACCGTTAGAACTCAGCAGCCACTGCACAACCTCTAGATGTCCCTGCCAAGCTGCCTGCAGCAAAGCCGTATCACCACTTTTATTGGTCTCAGTGATTGATGCACCACCCTCACCCAGCAACCACTGCACCACGTCCAAATGCCCACCCAAGGCTGCCAGCAGCAAAGCAGTGCTACCATTATTAGTGGTTTCACTGATCTTGGCACCACCTTCCTGCAGCAACCACTGCACTACATTCAAATGCCCATTGTAAGCTGCCAGCAGCAAAGCGGTATTACCATTCGTGCTCTCAGTAATCTTGGCATCTCCCTCACCTAGCAACCACTGAACAACTTCCAAATGCCCTTGCCAAGCTGCCTGCAGTAAGGCCGTTGTACCATGTGTACTGGCCTCAGTGATCTTGGCGCCACCTTCCTGCAGCAACCACTGCACCAGCTCCACATGCCCTCCGGCCGCTGCCCACAGCAAAGCGGTATTACCATTATTATCCGTATCAGTGATCTTGGCACCACCCTCTCTGAGCAACCACTGCACAACCTCTAGATGTCCCTGCCAAGCTGCCTGCAGCAAAGCCGTATCACCATTCTTATTCGTCTCAGTGATCGATGTGCCTTCCTTACCGAGCA
>JAJFJO010000065.1 GCA_021774015.1 Gammaproteobacteria bacterium | reverse complement strand
ATAAAAATATTTTTATCTTATTTTAGCTAATGATCGATTTAGTCTTTCAAGCTTGCGAGCTTGCACTTCTAAAGTCTGCTCATCACCACTATCACTATCGCTGGCCACCGCAATATCACCCCCACCGCCGCCTGAGCCGCCACCAGCAAGGTCACAAGGATCGCAAGCATCATGTACTGCTAGTAAAGGCTTCACGTTATCATTGGTGTCACTTATATTATCATTATGCCCATTAGAAAAGAAAAAAAATCGCATAAATCGCTTTAAGGACTTTGACATTAGGGCACCTCCTAACTACATACCATTAAAAATCCACCCTAACAAACACCAACAAAGCTGTCAATAAAAAATTAATTCGCTATAGTCATATAATACTTAAAGAGTAAAAATACAATCTCCGCAGCACAACCTGAGCGAGAAAGGTGGTCAGTTAACTTGTAAATTTGATAATAGATTATATGAGGATACAGATCCAATCTATTCAATTAACTGATAAATTAAATTTAATAATTTTTTACTGTTGCCCGCCTCAGAACTGTACTAACAGATCAAAATTAACCAACACTCTTAATCCACACTCGTTTTAATAAACGCTTAGTGTCTTCCTTAATTTTTGCACGACCATGCAAAACAAAGCGATTATTTATAAATAGTACCTGACCAGGTTTCAATTTGATATTAACTTGATGGTGCATTTCCTTTTCCATCAAATATTTTGTAAATTTTTTATATATTGGCTCCTGAACAAATGCATTCTTAAAAATCACTTTTTCCCATGGATGATAGCAAATATGGTAATATATCTTAAATTTCTTCCTTACAGAGGCTAATACTGGAATAGCAATTGATTTTGGACCGTTAGGAAATATATTGCATACTTGGCACAGCTGTTTTAACTCCTTCCTAGTAAATTTTTTAGTTAGGTCATCACAAACAAAAAAGCAACTCTCACCACCAACTTTATCATTCTCCACACAAAACCAACCGATGTAATCAGGCTCACTCCTGTCTGTATGGAAACTCAGTTTCTGTGGTTGCAAGAATAAATGTGGCATATTTGGATTTATGTACACATCCTGCCGATTGATAATGACACCCAGTTTATTTGCTAATATATAAAATTCATTTAATGTAATAGGCTTCTCAACAAAATAATATCCTTGTGCATTCAAAGATTGCTTAATTTTCTTGGCATATGCACCCACATTTTTATTTGATACATGCTTATACCATCCACATGGTGAAAGCATAGAATAACAAAAAGCTATAGTTTTTATTTTTTCATTATGATTAATCAACAACAGTAACCGAGGTGAATATTTTGGCTTTAATAAGTTATCAATGATATAGAATCGATACTTGTCTATTTCTTTTACTTTTTTTATTGACCAATCAATATTATATTTGCAGTAAAGCCATTTATATTTTTTCTCTGATGATAATAGTTTTGCTGCTTCACATTCATAGCGTATTAACTCATATTTCCATTTTTCTGTAAATTGATCTGTTTTTAAATTAGATGCCACGTAATCAGTAAACGTTGCTATTTTCTCCGCTCTATTCAGGCTATGATCTGTGCGATTTTGAACTTTTTGCTGCTCTAAATATTTCTGAAATAGAATAAGAACCTCTTTGCTAATAATGTTATAGCTATTTGCAAAAGCGGAGGTTAAAGGTTTAAACTTTTTATGTAACAACGCATTGAAATATAATTCTAATTTATCTGTATCAATTACATGATTGACAAGTGTCTGTGGTAAATTAAACTTTTTCAAAAAATCAGCTGGCGACTGTATATAAGCATCCATAGCACGCCTGCTTGTTAGCAATTCAGCCAAAAAGTGTTGGATATTTTCCAGCTCTAATGTTGATGTCGATATTTGTTCCAAATCTCTTTCGCCTTTGATAATTCACCAACTAAATCAGTTAACTGCACATTATCATCTCGTTCTAGTATTACCGCACGCACTGGTGCACGTTGCAGTATATAGTCCATAATTTCCCAAATTTGATTAGGGGTTTTATTATTATGACTATCAAGATAGTATTTTCCAGACCAGCGTCCACCACAATAATGTAACTGAACTACTCTTTCCAAAGGTATTTTTTCCAAAAAATCTGCCAGATCCATCTCGTGATTTAAACAATTAGCAAATAAGTTGGTAATATCAAGTAATAGAAAACTATCTGTTTGTTCAACAACTTGTGAAATAAATTCTGCTTCTGGCAGCTTACTACCTGGCACCGAAATAAGGTATGCAATGTTTTCTAGCACAAAAGGGCGGCCTACAATACTTTTTGCATAGTTAATATTCCGTACAAGCAGCTGAATAGCAGCCTCATTAAATGGCATAGGTGTAAGATGGCCAATCTGAGTATCCTGAGTATGAGTAAAAGCAATATGTTCACTAAACCATGGCGCATCAACATAATCGCACAATGCCTTAACTGCCATCAGATGATCATCATCTAAACCAGACAAAGTTCCCAAAGACATTTTAATACCGTGCGGCAAGATAGGTAGATACTGTTTAAGCTTCGACAGTTGTGACTTTGCATTTGCAGGAAAATAATTTTCTGCAATAATCTCTAGGCATCCTATTGTGCTACTATGTGCATTCATTTCATGAAGAAATTGACCCCGAAAAGACAGACCCACTCCAAAAGTAGGTAGTTTAGCAATATCAGGGGATAAGGGCACTTTATCTTATTTTATGTAATGATCGATTTAGTTCTTCAAGCCTGCGAGCTTGATCTTCTAAGGTAGTCTGGTCATTGCTATCATTATCGCTACACACTGCAACATCACCACCACCTGAATTACAGTTACCTGCAAGATCGCAAGCACCATGCGCCGCTGGTGAAGATTTTACTTCCTCAGCATTGTCATTATTGCTATCGCTATTAGAGCTTTTGGAAAAGAAAAAAAACTTCATAAGCCGACTTAAAGATTTTGACACTGGAGTATCTCCCTACAATGAACCAGATCCCCAGGCTAACAATCACTAAGCAATCTGTCAATGAAGAATTGAGTCTCTATAGACATGCCGTATTTAAAAAGCATCCTCAAGACAGTCTAAAACTAAAATAATAATTAATTAATCTATAAACTCAGTTGTAGTAAATTTCGTAGGGGCGCAGTTATAATCTACTTAATTAATTGATGGGTTGTTTTTTAATATTTTTTCCCTATGGTAATTTAGATTTCGAAAAAAACACTCAAAAGAACTACCTTTTTCAACATCACTTTCAATAATAAGCTGTCCGTCATGGCGTAATAAAACATGTTTTACAATCGCGAGCCCCAAACCTGTGCTAGCAATTCCACGCGACGCTCTTGATTTATCAACACGATAAAAACGTTGTGTAATCCTAGGAATATGTTTTTCTGCAATACCCACACCTGTATCTTTTACCGCAATATGGCTGCCCTGCTGATCAACAAAACATGAGATTGTGATAGTTCCTTTCTCAGGCGTATAATGCACAGCATTGTAAATAATATTTGAAAATGCGCTTCTAAGTTCTTCTAAACACCCTTGCAACCACAAGTCTTCATCTAAGTTTACAATAAATTCATGCTGCTGCTTGCCACTCAGTGATTGCGCATCATGACAAATGTCTCGCAATAAACTAGCCACATGCACACGTTGATGCTGTTCTTTATCCGGCTCAATACTCTCTAATCGTGATAACAATAAAAGATCTTCAACCAATCGTTCCATACGCTGACTCTGACCATCCATATGTTTAACGATGTCATCAATACGATCACCAGGCAACTGCGTATGCTTTTTTAAAAGTTCTATATAACCTCGAAAAACCGTTAAAGGGGTGCGCAACTCGTGTGACACATTTGCAATAAAATCTTGCCGCATCGACTCTAGTCGTTTCTCTCTTGCAATGTCATCATGAGATGGTATATCAGAAGTCATCTTTGTTTTCCGAAAAACGATACCCTGAACCATGAATGGTTTGTATTAAGGTATCGTGGTTATCAACTTTTAATCGCTTGCGCAAACGTCGAATATGCACATCCACTGTACGTTCATCAACATAAGCAGACACGCCCCACACATGATTCAGTAGCTCATCTCTAGTGTAGACACGATCCCTATGCATCATAAAAAAACTCAACAATCGATATTCCAAAGGACCCAACTTAATATTATTCCCACCGATGGTGACACGTTGACTACTCGTATCACACTGCAAATCACGCGCACTTAATATTTTTTCTACAGCTGTAAATGGCCCACGGCGCAACACCGCTTTAATACGTGCTACTAATTCTCGCGGGGAAAAAGGCTTGACGATATAATCATCTGCTCCTGCTTCAAAACCAGTCACTTTATCATCTTCATCTGTTTTTGCAGTCAACATGATAATAGGGATATCTTTTGTTTTTGGTTTTTGTTTAAGGCGTTTAATAAAATCAACCCCACTTAACTTGGGCAACATCCAATCCAACAAAATAAGATCTGGGGTTATTTTATTTAATACTATCTGTGCTTGCTCAGCATCCTCAGCTTCAAGCACTTTAAATTCAGCCATCTCTAAAGCATATCGCACCATAGTACGAATCGGATGCTGATCTTCTACAATGAGGATGTGTTGTTTCGGCATCACATTCAGCGCATCAACGGCCTATTTTTTCATAGACGAAAAGAAATCTTCATTCGTCTTAGCCATTTTTAAACGATCAATTAGAAATTCACTCGCAGCCAGTGGATCCATTGGGTGGAGTATCTTACGCAAGATCCACATTTTCTGCAGCTCATCTGGTTTAGTAATAAGTTCTTCACGACGCGTACCCGACTTATTGATATCAATAGCAGGAAATACACGTTTTTCAGCAATACGACGATCCAAATGAGCTTCCATATTACCCGTGCCCTTGAACTCCTC
>JAJFJO010000064.1 GCA_021774015.1 Gammaproteobacteria bacterium | reverse complement strand
AAATTACAGCGCTTGCAGTTATGTTGTTACTCATTGCAGCTTGGCGTAACAGACATTCGTTCAAAGCATTCAGCCTGATTGCAAACTACAGTCTGATCATAGCTGGAGGATTGCTGTTTTTAATGCAGATGCATGATTTCTCACATGACAGTAGCGATGTGGCTGTTGCTGCTGAGTTCACCCAAAACAGTGAAGATAGTCCTATAGTGCTTCTACAAGCATCCTCAAGTGATTCAATTACAGTCATTGTGCCAGCCAGAGGTGACATAGAATATAAAATCATGCTTAAGAAAGATGCCGTGCTGCATTACTCATGGGGAACAGATGGTGCGGAACTGTTTTATGATTTCCATGGGGAGCCGAAAGGAGATGCCACAGGTTCCTTTAAGAGCTATGAAAAGAGCACTGAGAATCGCTCAAGTGGCTCATTAACGGCACCCTTTGAAGGAACCCATGGTTGGTACTGGAAAAACAACACTCAGGCGCCTGTTCGTGTTTTACTGGAAATCAAAGGGTCTTATCAACTGAAGCAGAAACCAGCACCGGTTTTACCAGAAGAAACTTTGGTTCCCAAAGCCCATGATAGTCTTTGATAAAAGGGAGTAAATTGTGCGTAACATTATATTGATTAGCTGCTTATTAATTGGACTAGTTTTTTTGTACATGAAGTTCTTTCCCAGTAGTCATAGCCATGGCCCTGATGGTTATGGCCATGGCTCAGCAGCTCAACAGCCAGCCCAAATTCCATAACCCACGACAATATCGATTTACAATAATAGGAGAGTACAATCATGAATATCAAAACACTTATACTGACCCTTGCCTTAATGCTATCACCGTTAACAGCTATCGGAGGAGGAGGCCATGGTCACTCTCATGGGCCATCTTTAATTAGCCAAACCCAAGCAGAATCGGTTGCAGCAGGCCGCATTATGAAGCTAATCGAACAAGAGAAAATTGATAAAAGCTGGAAGTCAGCAATAGTTTCATCTTCTGAAAAGAAAATGAATGGTAATCAAGCTGAGTGGTTGGTCGCATTTAAAAATGAGAATGTGGAAGACTCTGCCAAGAGTACACTTTATATCTTCTTAAGCTCTACAGGTGATTACATTGCGGCAAACTTTACCGGAAAATAGAATATGGGCGTTTAATTGGATTGGGATGCCTCTATATTTGAGGCACCTCAATCTTATGTAAGGCAATAAAAATATTATTGAGGAAATTGTCTATAGGACTATAATAGTAGCGTCAGCATCTGTTCGTTAGAGATGCCATGGGGGGAGATTATGTTCCACCTGATTGAAGATGATACGTGCATAAGGGAACTATTGGTTGAGCTAATTCAAGATTTTGGGGACAAAGCAATGGAGTTTTCATCTCCAGGCGATTACCTTAATTATGTTGATTCAGGTGCATATGCTAAGCCGACGGCTATTATCACAGATATTCATATGCCAGAAATGAGCGGATATGAAATGATGGGGAAAGTATTGGAACGTTTCCCTGATATAAATTTTGCTGTTATCAGTGGAGAACCTAATATATCTAGTCGATATAAAGGGTTGGCATGCATGTACTTAGTAAAACCGTTTCATCCTGAGGTAATTCAAGAGATGCTCAATAAGTTTAGTCGCTGTAAAAGTGAAGGAGCATCAACAGAAATTGGATGTTCTGAATTCGGAGACAGAGAAGCGTTTGATGTACTGAATTGCATGTGCCCAAAGTCAGCCTGTATGAAATCAGCTCACTAATGCTCCCCTGAAAATTCTTGGTTCTATTCCAAATAGGGCACATCTAGAGGTTTTTGAAACAATGTCCTAATGTCCTAATGTCCTAATGTCCTAATGAGCTAAGGAGTAAACATCTAGCTCCACCAAAAAATCGGTCATCCAGATGGAAGTTCGAAAATGTAAGTTCTGGCACTAAATTTGCGTAAAGTTCAGTTATGCAAATTCAGAGTGCGAAAGACCATCAAAGCGACGGATGCTCTCAGGAACAACGAATATCAATAGAACAGATGCACATCGTTTACAATCAAACAAAAACAGCGGTGCTAGGCAACAGTGTTGCAGCAGTCATATTAAGTGTAATCCTTTGGGATGTTAGTGATCACAACGTCATAATAGGTTGGTTGTTTTTTGTTATTACCTTCGTTGAGGGTTGCTTCCTTGCGTCAAAGACTTATCGGCGCCATCATCATCTGATGAGCTCGCTGAACCTGATGAGGATTCGCCACTTCCTTCACCAGTTACGCCGGCTGATAGACTTGCACCGAGTGCTCGCGCACTACCAATCCTAACTTCGCCCCTACGATCAACAAAGCTTTCACCATCGCTTGAATCACTGCCACTCCTCTCAGCAGAACGACCTCTAGCCGGCGGTGGCACAGCGGCTGTAGCGCCTGCAGCGGCTGAATCTGAACTTGTATCAAAATCATCGTCACTACTACTAGAACAAGAGTCATCAACTCGCACTCTTGGTCTGTAAGAACCAGCTCCTGCTGCACCAGCATAAGCTGGCGCGCCCGCACTAGCTACCAAACCCAAACCAAGATCAACTAACCGATCTAAACCAAACGCGGCATCGTGTTGATAACTATCAGCCGTGCCTAGCACAACGTGCAAGGCTTGGTATTGAGCATGTTCACAACCTCGTTGTGCCGCTCTTAATAACAGCAGCTGCTTAAAAGAACTTGTGTACTGGGATGGTGTTTGCATGCAATAGCGAATCTTGCGTAACTCGTAGGCCATTTCCCGCATAGTGTCTGCAACGTAGCCTTGTGAATCTTCATCGATGGAACCAGAATCCAGTAAAGCATCTATAGCTTGTTGAAATTTTGTGTCTGTTTTCACCCTATCTAATGCTTTAAACAACAATCTAACCTGGCCAGTACGACCAACGCCCGAAGCACAATGCACAACAACTGGACTCGCCGAATTGGCATTATTATACGAACCTAAAAATGCCTGTGCCGCTTGGTAGCTTAAATTTAATGGTGCATTATCATCAATAGGAATGTTGGTTAAATAACAACTGTGGGTTCTACCGTCTGGCGCCTTAACCTGCAATTGACGAGCAAACATTATGTGACTGGGGTTTTCCACCATCACCACAGAAATTTCATAGCCGTTAACATTAACTGGCTCAGTCGTTAATTCAGCATAAGGATTAAAATCAGTAACAAACTTACCCACTGAAAATATCTGCGAAGGTTGATGATCGACAATCATATCTAAAAATGGCGCCCATAAATCAGCACGGCCAAAAGTTGGGCCCGCTGATGCGATTACCTGATCATGTTTATGGGCAAACCACTGATCACTCGCTAACAAACAGCCTTGATTGGATGATGGAAATTTATTTTCTGCATCGCGTGGAAAAGTACCGTCTCTTGGCGCATGATAATTATCCGGTAGAAAATCTTGACTCAATTCTATTAAAGCCTTTCCAACTTCATCTTCATTCCCATCAAGGTCATCATATAAATGTATTTTATCAACCTTTTCCAGAGCTGTTTTAATAATATTGTTTTCGCCAAGCTGCTTTTTTAAACCTTGAAAAGGTGATGATTTGCCGCGCCGAATATCAGCGACCAAGCTGTTGAGCAGTTGATAATCAAGACTGAAATACATATCTTTTAGCGCGAGACCCTCAATATTCTCAACGATGGAACCTACGCCATCATGAGCGAACTGACCAGACACCGCTGGCATTTGATCGACTCGAATTAACTGCAATGATGATGTTGCTCTTGGCAGCCTAGCTCTAGCATTACGCTCTATACGTTGACACTGCGCTGCTATATCTGCAGTTTCAGAAGGATAACCGGCTTGAGCCAGCAAAATTTTATTTAGGTTTAGACTAACCTCAGTCGGCAACTCGATTAAGCGACCTTGATATTGGCGCTCGTCTTCACTAATATTTTTTAGAATAAAAA
>JAJFJO010000063.1 GCA_021774015.1 Gammaproteobacteria bacterium | reverse complement strand
GGGAATCGTCTGCCGATTGAGACAACTGATCATACGCTGATTCGTCTTTCATAAGCTGATTGTATTCTGCTTTGGTGAGTATAATTGTATAGCTGCTTGGTGAGTCTATTGCAGCAGCGCTAGCTCCACTCTCAGTTTCTTCATCTTCATCAGTTTTACTAATTTCTTCAATTGCATATTGTGCTGTGGCAGATGCACCTGCATGGATGCCAGTTTGTTCTAATGCATTCTGCACTGCTTGTGCTTCAGACATTGTTTTAAATATCAATTGTACCTGCCCTGGCGCTGAGATTTGTTTTTCTGTTTTTAGTAATAGAGATTTCAATGGTAAAGCCGTTTCAGCTGCAGTAAATAAACGAGCCTTTTTGAAATTATCAGGCCGTGCTGTATTAGATGAAGCACTAGCACGTTTAGTCAGTCTGCCTGCTGCTGGCGCAGCAACGACTATATTACGCAAATGAGCGGGTAGTAAGTCACGAATTCTCTCAAGTCCGCCTTGCTGAGTCTCATTAACGTAAATATGTGTTAAGGCATTACAACCATCAAAAACAGAGTCACCAATGGTTCTCACACTATCTGAAATCGTCAGGGTGGTTAATCGACTACAGCCATTAAATACTGCATCAACAATTGTTATCACACTCTCTGGAATAGTTAGGGTGGTTAACCCATGGCAGTTTCCAACGGCCCAGCCACCAATCGTATTTACGTTATTAGAAATTATCAGTGTGGTTAATCCATTACATTCTCTAAAAGTGGAATGAGCAATAAATGTGATACTATCTGGAATCGTCAGGGTGGTTAATCCATGGCAGCCTCCAAAGGCAGAGTGACGAATTGTAGTCACACTTTTTGGAATGGTAAGTGTGCTTAATTGAGTGCAGCCGTTCAAGGCTGATTCACCAATGCTGGTCACAGTCTCTGGAATGGTCAGGTTCATTAATCGACTGCAAGCAGTAAGGGCATAATCACCAATCGATGTCACGCTCTCTGGAATGCGAAGAGTACCGTCAGTAGCAATGTCTTGGTTTGTTGCTTGAGTTAACGTTCCGTTATCAATCTTCATAAATTTCTCCTGAGTAGTAAATTTTTATGTAGCTGCTACTACATATATTTCAGCACTGACTTTTTCAGTTAACGCCATTATTTAAAACCCCGTGTCTTTTGTTTGGCGTTTTAAATTCTTATCAGCTCGATCTCAATAACGCTTTTCAAGAATTGTTCACTGCGATCGATATAATTCGAGTCACATTTGAGTATGGGATAAAAAAGCTTTGTCAGCTTATTAGTTGTTGTTATCGTTATTTTAGTTGGTTTTAATCGAATTTTCAATCGACGATGAGAGGGGTCATGTGATGTTTTGCTATGGTAAGGTACACTGGCTGGTATCCTGAATTTGGCGCGTTGCTTAGTCTTGGTAGATAGGGATTTACCGCCTTACATTTTGTTGTCTGGACAAAGCCACAACCATGGAACGTACCATTATCAATCGTAGTCACGCTATCTGGGATCGTGAGGGTTGTTAATCCACTGCAACTTTTAAAGGCAGTGTTGCCAATTATAGTCACATCTGCTATGAAATTACCGTCTGGTCTAATGTCTTCTTTTGTTACTTGAGTTAATGTTACATTATCAGAAATATCCATAAATCTTTCCTAATATAGTCCTAAAAAAGCAATTCAATTACGGCTTCTGTCATAGTAATGTCAAAAAATTTTACGATGCCGCCCAAATGCAATATGTCATAAAAAATAAACGATAGATCCTTTTTATATTTTAGGCGTTGTTGAATAAATAGCTGTATTCGCGGCATTCTAACCTTTTGAAATATGCAATATAATCTATCAAGATTATTTTGCGAAAAGTAATCAAGCATGGAGTTGTCATTTATGGCTAAAAAGCAAAAATACCACGTTAGCAACTAGAAAGAGTATAACAAATCTTTAAAGAACAGGGGGAGTCTTACAGTTTGGTTTAATCAAGAAAGTTTAGATGCATGGAATAGCACGGAGCGATCTATTTTGCGAGAAACAGTAATTACATTGGTGCCACTAGAGCGATTGATTAAGTGTGCTGGTGTTTCATTTACTGCAGTTGACTATGGTGATTTTAAAAAAGCTCGTTCATAATTTTATCGCGAATTAACGGCAACCAATATTTTTTTCATCAAGCATATTCAGCCTCGTTTGGGATTCTATAGTCAATAGAAGAATTTATTTTTTTAGGTTATAATAACTCTCAATGTATTGAAATATACTTTGCCTAGCTATCTCACGCGTTTTATAGCGGTTGCCTTGTATGAGCTCCATCTTTAACGTGTGAAAAAAGCTTTCTGCAATATCAGTATCCCAACAATACCCTTTATGATTTATCGAGCCAACTAGCCTATAATCTTTCTGTATTTCTTTGAGCAATACTGACTTCCACGATCTGAATGAATCATTACCTTTGTCGGAAATTTTAGCTCAAACAGCGCTATGATTAATGCATCACACATGACACCAATCAAAAATTCTTGCCGATGTGCTTGAATAAAACCATATTTTACCCGAGTTTCATGGCAAAGTATGTGGCGGCTTTTTTTAGCATTTGTGAATCCATGTATTTAGCGTCCCCTAGGGGATTGCTAGTTCTTTTGCCATAGCACTGACAAATCTCTCTGAACTTAGCGCCAATTTAATTGCTTTCTGCGTGAATTCACTTGTATATTTCTTATTCTTTTTGGTCATCTCAGATTCTTCTTTGTTAGTTCATAGGTTTTAACAAATTAGTATCCGTCAAGTTAGGCCAAGGTTAATAAACCAATGGATATATCATGTCTATTTTCGATAAATATCAAGTAATTAGCCTTTTTATACTATAGTCTAAATATAAAAGGAGGGCGGTATGACTGATACTTCAAAAGCAATGCATGATCCTACTAGTGTCTATAAAATACCAGGTGATGTGGTTAATGATGACAGCATTACTCTCGAAGACAAGATTCGCATTCTTAAGCAATGGGAATATGATGCGCGCGAGCTGCAAGTTGCTGAAGAAGAAAATATGGCGAATGAAGGCGATGGTGGTAGTATGTTGCAGCGTGTTAAGGCAGCACTTCATGAGCTGGGTATTTTCTACGATGAGGATGGTGGCTCGGCAACCAAGCATGGTGGTGAATAAGCGTATGTTTTTCTATCAACTGTGTTTTCTAGGGTGATTCTTTGTAGGGTTTGACTCTCAGTACTGTTGAGTCTCAAATAAATCATCAATAGTTAGGATGTTGTCAAAATAGGAATTTTGTATTAATTCTTCAGTTGCACCAATATTGGTAATTAACACTTTTCTTATAGTATGTTTTTTGTCATTCAAGAATTTCTTAAGCTTCTTTTCAAATTCTGTGATAACTTCAACACCAACATGATCGACATAATATTTTATTTCACAAATGGTGTAAACGTGTTGGCTATGTTCGAAAATTAAGTCAATTTGATAGCCTGGCTCTTCTTTGAAAAGAGACCGATTGTAATAAACCCCACTGCTGTAGGGTAAGCCAGAGAAACCTAAAATTTTCGCTACGAGGTGTTTTTTGCTTCTTATCAAGCGTTCAAACGCATAGCCCATCCATATTTGTAGGCTTTGCTGGTTAATGGTATGGGTTGGATTTTGATTATATTGGCCTGATTTTATTTTTTCCAAATTTGGTTTTATGAATTTATTGTAAAAATTTAAATAAGGGTCAGCAATACAATAGCGATACACTCCGCGGCCTGATTGCATTTGAAAAGGATTATATTTTTCAATAAAGCCACATAGCTCAAGGTCATCTAAAATTTTCGTCAAATTTCCACCAGACTTTATTTTCAAATGCCCCATAATTTCTTCACGATTTGCATATTTTTTCTTACTAAGAAATTCGATAATTGTTTTGTAATGTATGTTGTCAGACAAGCTGCTAATGAATATTTTCTCGTATTCATCATGAAAAAAACCATTTTCCCTAAAGGAGCTCTCGCACATGCTTAGGAAGGCAGAGGATTTTTTTTTAAGATATTTTAAATATTCTGGAATGCCGCCAACAAATAAATAAGCTTGTATGGTTTCTTTGTTGGATTTTTCACTTAAAAATTCTTTTGTTTCTTGTAAGTTAAATGCTCCTAAGTGTATGGAATGTAATGAGCGATTATAAAGCGCTTTGGACTGTATAACTCCTTTAATCATGAAGGATGGAGATGAGCCACAAAGTATCATTTTAAGCTCGGGGTTGTGTCTTAGCTTATTATCCCAAACAAACTTTAATGCGCTAATAAACTTATTCTCATGGTTTGCCAGCCATTGCACTTCTTCAAAATATAATGTCCATGTACCTTGCATGATTTTATCAGCCAAGAAATCTAATGCTTCTACCCATGTTTCTAAGTTTAATTTGCTGATGTGTGCTTCATCTGTATATATGGCTAGCTGGTACAGTATTTGTTTGATTTGATCGGCTTGGGGCTGTTTTTCTAAACCCTCAAATTTCAATAAATTTCTTTTGCCTAGTGTTTGTTCAATTAGCTGTGTTTTGCCAACACGTCTCCGGCCATAAACTACCATAATTGCAGCTTCATCCAATTTACAAAATTGATGTAACCGATTAATTTCGTTATTTCTACCTATAAAATTCTTTATTTCCAATACGTTATGGGTTTTCATTAGCTTGCTCATTCTGTCCTAACCCTGCTACTATAGATCTACTCAGGGCCAAACACAAGCAATTTCCATGCGTTTGGCCCTGGATAAGGCAAGATTTATGGCCAAACGCATGGAAATTGCTTGTGTTTGGCTTTTTTGAGGCGGCAGTGCAACCAAGCATGGTGGTGAATAGGAGTGTACTTTTCTGTCCAGTGTTTCCATTTCCAACAGCATGATTTTTTTGCACCGGTAAATCTTTATTCCTTATGCTCCAGGCTATTAATTTGCTGTTGTACCTTATGGCGAAATCCGAGTGGGTTAGGAACCGTATAAAATGGATCTGCCGTGCCACCCGTTCCGACGATAATAAGAGTGCCGTAATCTAAAATTCTCCCCAGTACAGATTGATCAACTTGAACGGCTTCGACTTTGTCTAAGAACATGTCTAGAGTATTGCGTTGGATCCAGCCTGTTTTCATCAATATTCGTTTGTCAGTAATTCCAAATTCCGATGTTTTGTAATAAATATATGAACGAGCAAATGCAATTAATCCAAAAAGGAAACAAATAATAGCTGCAAACTCGTAGGTGTAAAAGCCAAACCAACGCATGCCGGATAGAACTAAACCAGGTCCAAAAATAATAAGTAATAAGGCGACAATAAAGGCTAGTACAGGCGTCATGAAAATAACCCAATGTGGTCGAGCGAAATAGCCGAGTGTTTCATCTGAAAGTAGAGTGCTTTTTATATAGCTCATTAGTTTGCCTTAAACGTAGGTATGATCTTTCTATTGTACTTCAAGTTGGCTCACATTCCTAAACCCACGCGGTAACTTATTGCCTCTACGCCCACGCTCACCTTGAAAATTAGCAAGATCTTTAGGTGGTAATTTAAGTTTTCGTTTGCCGGAGTATAGGATCAACGTGTTTTTTTCATGTAAAACAGCAACGCCGACGCAAAATTCTTCGCGCGCAGCAACGCGTGCGCTAGGAATGCTAATAATTTTATTGCCCTTGCCGCGTGATAACTGTGGTAAGTCAGCTAATGGGAATACTAGCAAGCGCCCCTCATTGGTAACAGCGGCGATATATTGGCTCTCTATGTCCTCAATCGTTTGCGGTGTTAATACTTCTGAGCCCTTTGGCAGTTTTAATAACGCCTTACCTGTTCTATTTTTTGTTATTAAATTGCCAAGTTCGGTGACAAACCCATAGCCGGCATCGGAAGCCATTAAGATATATTGTTTGTTATCACCCATTAACACAGTCATGAATACACCACCAACATCGGGTTTAAGTTTTGATGTTAGTGGGTCGCCCTGGCCGCGAGCAGATGGTAATTTGTGTGCGGGCAAGGTGTAACTTTTACCATTACTGTCGACAAAAATAGCCAGCTGGTTGCTACGACCTTGTGCTTGAGACAAAAACTCATCGCCTGCGCGATAATTTAAACTCTCACCTAGCACTTCATGACCCTTGGCTGCACGTACCCAGCCTTTTTTAGAGATAACAACAGTGACGGGTTCGGCAGGCACCATTTCTTCTTCTTTCATGGCCAGTGCTTCTTCGCGTTTCACGATAGGTGAGCGGCGTGCATCACCATACATTTCTTGGTCGTGTTTTAGCTCTTTGCGAATAAGTGTTTTCATGCGCGTGCTGGAGGACAACGTTTTTTCGAGTTCATCTCGCTCTTGCGCTAGTGATTTTTGCTCTTCGCGAATTTTAATTTCTTCGAGTTTCGCTAATTGGCGTAATTTAATATCTAAAATAGCATCGGTTTGAATGTCAGAGAGTTCAAAGCGCTTCATTAAAACAGGTTTGGGCTTGTCTTCACTGCGAATGATGCTAATAACCTCATCAATATTTAAAAAGACTGCTAATAAGCCGTCTAAAATATGTAGGCGGTCATTAACTTGTTCTAAACGAAACTGTAAGCGACGAGTTACGGTATCTTTACGATATTGTAGCCATTCTTTTAAAAGTGTCGGCAGGCTTTTTACCTCAGGCCGGCCATCGAGGCCAATAATATTGATATTTACCCGATACGTACGTTCTAAATCAGTGGTCGCAAACAAGTGCGACATGAGACCTTCAATATCAACGCGGTTAGAGCGCGGTGTGATCACTAATCGTGTCGGGTTTTCATGATCGGATTCATCACGTAGGTCGCTTACGGTAGGTAATTTTTTTGCGAGCATTTGCGCGGCAATCTGCTCTAAAATTTTTGCGCCGGACACTTGATGTGGTAATGCAGAAACGACAATATCACCATCTTCTTTGTTGTAAATAGCACGCATACGTATGCTGCCATGACCGGTTTCATACATCGTTTTAATATCTTCTTTTGGAGTAATGATCTCTGCAGCTGTCGGGTAATCTGGACCTTTAATAATCGTGCAAATATCATCAAGCGTTGCTTTTGGGTGGTCAAGCAGGTGTAGGCAAGCGTCAACGACTTCATTTAAATTATGTGGCGGAATATCAGTAGCCATACCAACTGCAATTCCAGACGCACCGTTTAATATAACGTTAGGCAAGCGTGCTGGTAATAAGACAGGCTCTTTCAGTGTACCATCGAAATTAGGCTTCCAATCAGTAGTGCCTTGTTGCAACTCATTTAATAATGCTTGAGCGAATGGGGTTAAGCGTGATTCTGTATAACGCATTGCCGCAAATGATTTTGGATCGTCGGCTGTTCCCCAGTTACCCTGCCCATCGACAAAGGGATAACGGTAAGAGAAGTCCTGTGCCATTAACACCATTGCTTCATAACAGGCGCTATCACCATGCGGATGAAATTTACCTAATACGTCACCGACGGTACGTGCGGATTTCTTATATTTTGATGTGGCTTTTAAGCCAAGCTCAGACATAGCATAAATGATGCGACGTTGTACGGGCTTTAAGCCATCGGCAATATGCGGCAGTGCGCGATCAAGAATGACGTACATGGAATAATCGAGATAGGCTTTTTCGGTAAACTCGCCAAGTGGTAGGCGTTCAACATCGGCTAGCGTAGTGGTTGTGTTTTTATTGGACATGAATAATCGCTCTTACACGTTAATGGATGAAAAGATGTAGAGAGTATAAGCAAGTAAATGGGATTGGTAAACTAGGGGAGGCGAGATTTGCTAATAAAGCTTTCTGGATAGGGCAAGAATTTAAAGCTAAGGGAAAACAAGTACTAAATGTCATCCTGAAATTTAGTACTTGTTAGCGAGCTTTACAAGTATTTAATATCCAGGATGGCATTTTATAGTGCGTGGTTCTGAAGTGTATATGGTTCAGAACCACTTAAGCTAAGGGAGTGTTACTCTGCCCACCCAGCAACAGCTTCTTCTTGAACCGCATCTTGTCCGGCATCAATATTACGTCTGCCACGTTGACGTTGTGGCTCAACTTGCACCTGCCAGTTGTCGACATTAACACGGTGACGAGGCTTGAATAGCTTCAATACTTCTTGCTCAGCATCCAGTGCATAAGCAATAGCAATCAGCCTTTCTAAAGCGATTTGCCCACTGCGTTCAAAGTGTTTTAACGTATGAACGTTAACGCCTGAACGTTTTGCGAGTGCTTCGCGTGTCCAGGTTTTTTGCAGGCGCATTGCAGTAATGCGTTTTGCAATATGCGTAGTGAGTTCATTAGGTGTTGGGTTAGTATTATTGTTATCATTGTCCATCAGCAAACATTCCTTGTTGTTGAAATCTTATCCATTATATGATGTTATTGAAAAAAATCAAAGGAAAATAACATGAGATCAAGAGATTACAGCTTTTTCGATGAAATAATCATGCAGGTGGACGCCTGTTTGTTGACCGTATTCGCTAAACATCAACAATGTCGTGATTATCCGGCTAAGGATGTGCAAGAATCAGACCTCACATCTGAGCAAAAACGTAAAAGTGCCGGGCTGATGCGAGTGAACCATAGTGGCGAGGTATGTGCACAGGCTTTATATAATGGGCAGTTGATATTGGCGCGTGATGAGCAGACGCGTTCGATGTTGCAGAACGCGTGTGATGAAGAGACGGATCACTTGGCTTGGACTGAGCAGCGGTTGCGAGAGCTTGGCGATCGCACAAGTTATTTAAATATTTTTTGGTACTTGAATTCTTTTATGATTGGTTTAATAGCGAGTCGTTGTGGCGATGACTGGAGCCTAGGCTTTGTGGAAGAAACAGAAATTCAAGTCACGAAACATTTAGATAGCCACCTGGGTAAGCTGCCAGAGAGCGACACGAAAAGTCAGGCGGTAGTTCAGCAAATGCGAACTGATGAAGCGCGACACAGCGAGAGCGCTGCAAATGCGGGTGCGCGTGAACTACCTGTTGTGATTAA
>JAJFJO010000062.1 GCA_021774015.1 Gammaproteobacteria bacterium | reverse complement strand
AACGCTTGCCGCCGCTTTTGATGATGTGTTTTGTAACCAGTTGAATGAGAGGAATATCTGAGACAAGTTCGGTGATAATGAGGTTATCGATGCCGGCAAGATCTGCGGCAACAGGTTGACGAATGCTCATTAAGCGCTCTTTGAGGCTAAGCTGCGTTGCGGTAGCAGATTCTGACATCGAGATTCCTTATAATTCAGGCCATAACAGGCTAAGATAGGGCAATGCTAGGTACGTACCTGCCTTATGTCAAGTTATTACAAGGTCATTACAAAGTTTGGCTTGCTATGCGGGATAAGATTTCGTAAAATGCGACATCTTTTTACAGATTGAACAGTATAGAGGCATTCTAATGCATGCAATTATCAAAACAGGCGGTAAGCAGTACCGCGTAGCTGAGGGTCAAGTTCTTCGAGTGGAGACTTTGAATACTGAGGTAGGCAATATAGTTGATTTTGACCAAGTTCTGATGGTTAGTGACGCTGAGAACACTCAAGTAGGTGCTCCGCTAGTGACCAATGCTAAAGTTAAAGGTCAGGTCATGAGTCATGGCCGCGCTAAGAAAATAGATATTTTGAAATTTAAGCGTCGTAAGCACCATATGAAGCACATGGGCCACCGTCAGAATTTCACTGAAATTAAAATTACCGCGATAGAAGCGTAAGGGAGACATAAGATGGCTCATAAGAAAGCAGGTGGTAGTACCCGTAATGGTCGCGATTCTAACCCCAAGTATTTAGGGGTTAAGAAGTTTGGCGGTCAGCACGTGATTCCAGGAAACATTATTATTCGTCAACGCGGTACGAGCACTCATCCAGGTGCGGGTGTTGGTATGGGTAAAGATCATACCTTGTTTGCATTGGTTGAAGGTGCTGTACGGTTTGTTCGTAAAGGGCCTAAGAATCGCAAATTTGTGTGCGTGGAACAGGCGGAAGCTTAGTAACAGTAACCAACTACGACACCTGAGAATGCTCAGCTGTGTTTTTTAGATTTAAGCCTCGTTTATACCCAAAACGAAAAAGTTTTAGGTGAAAACGAGGCTTTTTTGTAGCTATTTAGGTATGTTATTTTTGTCGTCGTTGAATAATTGTGCTTTTTTAGCACTTAATGTGGAATTATAAGAATGAAGTTTGTTGATGAAGCTATAGTTCATGCTCATGCTGGCAAAGGTGGTCACGGTTGTTTGAGCTTTCGGCGCGAGGCTCATGCACCACAAGGTGGTCCTGATGGAGGCGATGGTGGTGATGGTGGTAGCATTTATCTGCAAGCTGATGCGCATGTGAATACTTTATCAGAATATCGCTACAAACGATCTTTAAAAGCACAGAACGGTCAGCCGGGCAGTGGGCGCCTAAGGCGTGGTAAAAGCGGTGAGGACCTAGTGGCTATGGTGCCAGTTGGCACAACGGTATTCGATGCAGATACGGATGAGCTGATTGGCGATTTAACGGTTGTCGGTCAGCAAATTTGCGTTGCGAAAGGTGGTTTTCATGGTTTAGGAAATACACGCTATAAAAGCAGTACGAATCGCACACCACGACAAACAACTCAAGGAACGCTGGGCGAAGATCGTCGTTTACGCATGGAGCTGAAGTTGTTGGCGGATGTGGGTTTGTTGGGTATGCCTAATGCGGGTAAGTCTACTTTAATTAGCAAGATTTCTAATGCAACGCCTAAAATAGCAGACTATCCTTTTACCACATTGCATCCAGGGTTGGGTGTGGTGGATGTTGATGAGTGGAATAGTTTTGTGGTTGCCGACATTCCTGGGCTGATCGAAGGAGCTAGCGAAGGTGTTGGTTTAGGTATTCGTTTTTTAAAGCATTTAACTCGAACTAAGCTGCTATTACACCTAGTTGATATTGCCAGTGACAATGTCGAGAATACGGTGATATCAGTGCAAGCTATTTTAAATGAGTTGGCACAGCATAGCGATGAGTTAATCGATAAACCGCGTTGGTTGGTGATTAATAAATTAGATTTATTGGGTGAAGAAGAAGCAAGCGAACGTTGCGAGCAGCTTATTTCAGGGCTAGATTGGAAAGGCCCAGTTTTCAAGATATCGGCATTAAACAAAGAGGGCTTAAAGCCACTGTGTTATAAGGTGATGGAATACCTTTCGCCTGAAGAATAAATACGGTATTCGTATTCACTTATCCGCATTGAAAGTTCCTGGGTGTGAAGCCCCTGCCACAGGCACTTACTTCCATTGCGGGTTTGCTAGGTTTTTTAGAGCGGATGCAACTTAAAGAGTTCTATTATTCCTCCAGCAGTCATTTGCACTGCAATGGCGCATAGTACAAGCCCCATAATGCGGGTGACGATCTTCATACCGTCTTCGCCTAGCAGTTTCGCTACCCATGGTGCTACCGTCAAAATGAACCCGACAACACCCGCTAAAATAATGCAGATTAGGCTTTCTATAGCTCGGTAATTGAACGTGTTAAATAGGTAGGCGTGGGCGATGATAGCAGAGATTGCGCCTGGGCCTGCAATAATAGGGATAGCGAGTGGTACAACAGCAATATGTCCATGGCTTTCGTTGGCTGGGGCAGGTTTATTAGGTTGGTAGTGGTGGGTTAGCGGCTCGGTGCGTACCATTCCCAGCCCGATTAAAAATACAATCATCCCACCGGCAACGGCGAATGCGCCAACAGAAATACCGAATGCTTGTAGCATGGCTTGGCCGATCCATATGCTCAGTAGCATGATAACTGTGATTGAAAAGGTGCACACTAAGGCGGTTTTCTTTTGTTTTCCAGGAGAGTATTGAGACGTCATGCCAATATACAAAGCGGCATTGCCGATGGGGTTTAATACGGCAAACATACTGATGGCAAAAGTTAAGTAAATAGTGATATCCATTCCATTTTCCTATCTGTCTTTTTGAGGAGCCACATACTAGCATAAGTGGGCGAGGGATTCAGCTGAAGCTAACACTTAAAAAGCTTCAAATGGGAAAAAAGCTGTTTGAAGCTTTTGCTAGTGGGGGAGGGTAGAGGTGTGGAGCTGTAGGAAGGCTTAAGCTAGTTGATATCTAGCCACAAAAAAGCCCAGACTTAGCTGGGCTTGATTTTGAGCTAATCTGTTGATTACGCTACAGATTTTACTCTTTTGTTCAGACGGCTTTTGATGCGAGCAGCTTTGTTGCTGTGCAGTAGGCCTTTACCTGCTAGATTATCGATTTTAGCCGCAGCTGTTTTAAGTTCTGCTTGGGCTTGATCTTTATTGCTGTCTTTTATAGCAGCTAACACCTTTTTAATGGTGGTACGCATTGCTGAGCGCAGGCTACGATTATGAAGATCACGTTTTTCATTTTGGCGGGCACGCTTACGTGCCTGGGGAGAATTTGCCACTTTATACTCCTATCAAAGTTATATACTATAGCGCTCATCTGGCTTTCTGAGCGATAAGGACGTGAAATATGCCGTGTTATGGGCAGTTTGTCAATGGTTTTTCGGCGATTTTAGCCAAGTCTTTAGTTAGGGCGCAGGAGTTCAGGCGCAAGGGGCTTGCTATTGGTGGCAGCGCGGCTTTTTTGGCGGTAGGTGTGAGTTTCAAAAACGCATTAGGTGGGGTTAGAAGGATAGGGAATGTCTCGTAAGTTATTGAAATCTACTTCTTTGGTAGCAGCGATGACCATGTTGTCTCGCTTATTGGGTTTCGCTCGTGATGTGATCTTAGCGCAGGTCTTTGGAGCCGGGCCGGAGTTCGATGCCTTTGTTATTGCTTTTAAAATTCCTAACTTCATGCGCCGGTTATTTGGAGAAGGCGCGTTTGCGCAGGCTTTTGTGCCTATTTTGGCAGAATATAAAAGCCAGCGGACTCCAGAAGAGACGCGCGAGTTTATCAATCGTATTGCGGGCACTTTGGGAGCCGTGCTTCTATTGGTGGTTGTTTGTGCGGAGATTCTAGCTCCTGTGATTGTGATGATTTTTGCTCCGGGTTTTTATGATGACCCTGTGCGTTATCATTTGACCACACACATGCTACGAATTACTTTTCCTTACTTGCTGTTGATTGGCTTAACAGCGTTTGCTGGAGCAACGCTCAATACTTTCGGCCGCTTTGGTGTGCCAGCCTTTACACCGGTGCTGCTTAATGTGGCTATGATTGGAGTAGCGGTATGGTGGGCGCCGCATACGACGACGCCGATCTATGTATTAGCATGGGGTGTCTTGATCGGCGGTGTGGCGCAGTTAGTTTTGCAGTTCCCGTTTCTTCAAAAGCTCG
>JAJFJO010000061.1 GCA_021774015.1 Gammaproteobacteria bacterium | reverse complement strand
CTGTTTGCCCACATCCCCACTCTCTAACTTACTCACATCAATCACTTCATTAAGCAATTGTAACAACCCTGATGTGGCATCAATCAAAAGCTTTGCATCTTCTTTATTTTTCTTACTTTCGCTATTTTTTTGCAAACATTGCGCCAAACCTAAAATACCCGTTACCGGCGTTCTGATATCATGGCTGATATTAGCAATAAAATCTGATTTTGCTTTACTTGCTTGTTCAGCCTCTATTTTAGCATTCTCAAGCTCTCTCTGAGTCTCCTTAATCGATGTAATATCTGTGGACATCCCCAACAATCCAATCACATCATTATGCTCATTCTTGACTGGCACTTTATTGACGAGAACAACCATCTCTCCACCATCAGGCCTAGTTAACGTTTCCTCTAAGTTAATTTGCACCTTACCAGACATTACTTTCCGATCTTCTTCACGAAAAAAATCAGCCTCCCCCTCACCAAAGTTCAGATCATGGTCAGACCTACCAGGCAAAAATTCAAGATCCTCATTTAATAATTCAGCAAAGTTTTTGTTTGCACCTAGATAGATACTATTATTATCTTTCCAAAAAATATAATAAGGCAGCGCTTCAATCAAGTGGTTAAAAATCAAACTTAATGTTGGGTCCATAGAAGGGTTGCCCGACAACACAACTAAAATACCTTCAATAGAACCCTTGCTATTCAATAAAGGTATACGGCTCGCATTGTAAATTTTGGAAGAACTGCCAGATATACTCAATACTTCTTTCACATGAAAACTAGGCTGCCTTGTCTCGAACACCAGCTGATCATAGCGATGATATAACTCACTATACTGGCAACCCCACGGTAATTCATATTCAGTTTTACCAATAACATCATCAGCACCCACCTTCAGCACATCTAATAAGCTTTTATTACAACCCAATATTTCACCTGCAACATCTTTCCAAAAAATAAAATCAGGAATTGAGTCTAAAATAAAACGAACATCCATATTATTCCATCAACTTACGTTAGCCATTAAATCATAAAGATTAGGTATCACGCTCTGCAAATCAATTTGATGATAAGCCTGCCACTGCTTAACGATTTCAACTGACTTATTACGAGGAAAAGGGTGGTAGCCTGCATCAATACTGCCATCTAACAAATAATCAATCGCTTTGTTATGCGCATAAAAAATAGGATCTAAGAAATGAATAGGGGTTGGCGATGGCTGCGAGAAATTAATAGGCGCTTTACCGCATAGCACATCCTGCTTATCAAATTCCTTACCATACTCATCTGTAGCACCCATATTGGCAAGAATGCATTTAGTAGGGAAGTCATCCTTAGTAAAATATTGCGACATAAAACCTGTTTGGCCTGTGGCAGTAACCACGATATCACAATCAGCACACACTCTTTTAATTAATTCAGTCTCATTAAACGATATAGCAGAAAATCCAGCATCGACAAGTTCCTGCCTAAGTTGAGAGCTTTTTTCTATTACAGTTATATTTTTTGTAAAGGGCCTCAACTGAATATGTATTCCACGCCCCACTTTGCCATAACCAAATAACACTATTTTTTTATTTTCGAGATTTATCGACGTTAATGCCTGTACTGCACCAACAAAACCCGCACCTGTCCCCAAAGTTTCTAAGCATTTCAATACACTATTATCAACAGAGATTATGGGTTTATTTAGGTTCGCTTGACGATACATAGTATCACCCGACTGTGTCAGTTCGACATATCCCAATTTAGGCTCAGGAAAGCCAATCATTTCAGCACAGCAATCCAAATACACGTCAATATCATGCACTTGTTTTTTTTCCAAATCCACACAAATCTCTGCTTCTTCCAAAACCCTAATAACATTGGTTAGTGGTTCCAAAATAGCTGGGGCTGATACAATAACTTCAGCACCCATCTGCACTAATGCATCAATTTTCAACAACGTATTACCTGCTAATGGGGTATTGTGGTAAACCCGCAAGCCCTTATAAGCTTGATTTTTTTCAGCAAGTGCTAACTGCTTTGACATAAAGGGAATCTCTTCATTACAAAAATTGGTGTATCGAAACAGATTACCCATTATGAACCCCCTTAAAAAAAACTAAAAAGCAAAAGCAGAAACAGAAGCAGAAGCAGAAGCAGAGGCAGAAGCAGAAGCAGAAGCAGAAGCAGAAGCAGACGATTTATCAACAACTAAAACTTGAACGCCAAATGCAAACAAGCCTGCCTCCAGGTCCTCAGCCTGAGTTAAATAGCGTTCATAGCTTGCTCTACTCGTGAACTTAATATCAACAATAACATCACCGTAGTGGTCAGGATCCAGAAAGTTTGCTTGCCGCTGAGTACGAACTTTAGCTGCTCCAAACTTTTTTGTATTATCAAGAAAGGTTCTAAGAAGAAGCTGGTCGTTTGGTGCTTTTGTAGCTGATGGCTCCTCTTGCTCAACCATTGAAATAATTAATTTTCTTTTCCATAATGCCTGATGGCGCCGAGAACCGGATTTTGGTGAGCCTTTTGGTTCAGGGGAGGTAAGGCACTCTTCAGAACCCTCCTCACTCTTATCAACATCAAACGTAAAAAAACTGCTTAAAATTGGCTTATTAGACACTACATCTACTTGCCCAGCCGCCCATTCTTTTATTTTAGTGTGTTCAGGATCCTTACTATAATCCATAAAAACCGCTTGATTTTCAAATGCAATATCGATCAAAAAGCACCCAGATTGATCAAACTGCAGTCTAATATCTTCAATCCCAAAATGTCGTTTTTTCGCAGCCAACAGCCCACAAAAGGTCGATATATAAGTTCGACTAATATCCGCACCGAGATTCTGATCAGTTTTTACAACGACTTTATGTTTAAACAAATGTCCCATGGTTAATCTCCTTTTGGACTAAAATCATTACTTCTTTAATTAGCAAAAATAAAAACCGTTCTGCTTTACTTTGAGTAATTGTCGGTGCTACATACATTAGATCCAACTGCATCTGATCTTTAAATGTTAATAAACCTAGCATATGAGCAAATGGAAAGGACCATACGCGAGTCATACAATTATAAATATGAACAGCATTAATAGCTAGGTCAGTATAAACCAGATCTGAATAAGCTACACCAATATTAGTTACCCCAACAACAGGTTGGCGCCATTGAATATTTTGCACCAACTCATCAACAGATTCAAACTTACCTAGCAGCTTTTCTTGGTTGAGTATGTAAGTAATAGGCTTTCTGTTACTCATATAGTCGTTCAGTTCTGACTTTATTTCATTGGATAACGAACAAATGTCGCCGTTTATTTGTGAGTACGCATACTCACCAAAATAACACCCAACATAATGACCCAATTCGACTGCAGAAACCGTGCGACCCAAAAGTGGTCTCAAGTTAACAGGAGAAAGATATTTAATATCTTCATACTGCTCATGCTGACCTTGCTCAATCAAATGTTTTTTCATCGCAGCTAAAGCACAAGCACTTATTAAACAGTGTACAGTTATCCCATTATTTTTTGCATAATCTAGCACCGCGATGGTAGCTTCCTTACCCAAGCGGTATGGCAGTAATCGAGTCTCATAAGCCTCATAATCATCAGAAAAATCGGCCTGCAGTGCGCCTTTTTTGACACATTTAAACATATCTTCAGTAAATTGCGAAGCATTATCGATAGGGGGAAATAAAGCTTCTAGATTTTGATCGGCATACTGTAGGGTATTCTCTTCGCCTTGTTTAATTGCCGATATGTTATAGCAAAGACCTTCAGCAAGGTGATAAATAGAAACACCATCAGCAATAACATGGTGCACTGTAATAATGATATCGTGCTGCCCAGATTCCTCATCACAAAGCCATACAACTCGAGCTAGGGGGAGGCTTCCATCATCGAAAAAGGAGTTCAACTCACGAATTGCTAAATCCTGCCATTGATATGAATCACATCTATCAAACACCTCTAAGGGTATAGGCGTATCAACCGACTCAAAACTAGGCAGCTCACTTTCGGCAAAGCTTACCCGCAAGTGCCCATGCTGAACCTGTAAGCGCCTCAGAGCTTTACGAAAGACATCTGGAGAGATGGCACCACTAACTTGTGTGATGCACTGCACATTATAAGCCGTCACTTGCCCAATAAGATAAACATATTTCTCAGAAACACTTAAAACTTCCGCCACAGGCAAACCTCGCGCAACACCTTGAATATAAACAATTTATTCATAGCCCCTCCACTATTGGCCTCTCTAGTAATTTAACTTGGCGTATTCCAAACTAAGTTAGGGTGCTTTTTATAGCACGCTAAGATCAGGCAAGTGGCGTCTTTTACTGGCTCAATTCTAACCTCTTTCAAAAAATAATCAATACAGAGATATATAATAATGCCTTTTGCTGATGCCAAGATACCGTTCGGTTGATAGAGGTCAAGATTGAAAGGAGGCAAGACTTCAAGCAGCCCGCAACTGCCCAACTATTGCAACCGCCGTGGCAAGATAGGCAACAAAAATTAACCCGATAAGCCAGCTTACCCAAACGAACAACGGCGAAAACTGCATAAAATTGACACTTTATTCACGCAATAGCTGCTGTTTCTGCTCTTTTGTTAAGTGTGCATAAAAACGCTTGCCATTAATGTTTTTATGACAGTAGGGGCAGGTCTCATCATCTGATTGCATATCCATCTCAATAGGTTGGCGACAAGAAAAGCATTGTTTGGTTGGCGTTTCTTGTAAAGCAGGGTCAACCGCAACACGCTTATCAAAGACAAAACAGTCGCC
>JAJFJO010000007.1 GCA_021774015.1 Gammaproteobacteria bacterium | reverse complement strand
ATCTACTTACTCTGAAAATCTAAAGACGAATCACGATAAGCTTTCTTCTGTACAAATACAGTCTTTGCAAGAAGCATTAAAACAATATCGAACTAAATACCAGATTCCAGGAATTTCAATTTCTATTATTATACCAGGTAGTAACAAGGTGTTAACGTTGACTAGCGGTACTAAAAATATAAAAGCAAAGAAGCTGTCACTTCAGATACGCTTTTTCAAATCTGTTCTATCACTAAGGTTTACACTGCCATTTTAATTCATCAGTTAGCAGGTGAAGGTGGGCTAACGCTTTCACAAACAGCTGGCGATTGGTTGCCGCAATATAAGCAATGGAAAAAAATTACCATAAAACAACTATTAAATATGCACAGTGGCATCCCATCTTTTACTGAAAACAAAAAATTTAATGCCGCCTGGCAGAAGAACCCTACAAAACACTGGACTCCTTCAGAGGAATTAAAATATGTAGAGAATAAACCTTTACTCTATCAACCTGGCACTAATTAGAATTACTCTGATACCAATTATATTTTACTAGGGATGATCGTAGAAAAAGTATCAGGTAAGTCTTACACGCAAATGCTAAAGCAAAATATCATTGAACCATTACAGCTAAAGCAAACCTTCTATATACCACGTGAATATACCAAAGCGGAACTAAATAAGCTCGCGACTGGTTATTCCCAAAGGAATAAGGATGTCATGAATGTTAATCTGTCACAAGCAGGGGCCGCTGGCGCTATTGTTGCAACAACTAGCGATACCGCAATATTTTTTCAATCAATATTTGCAGGTCGTTTATTAAAACCAAAAGAACTCAAAGCAATGTTGGTACCTTACTCCACCAAATCAGGAAAGCAAATGAGCGCAAACTCGAAAATGTTAGAAGCCTGGGCAGTAGGCATTGACCAACTCTGGATGCCGAAAGTAGGTTTAGCCTGGAATAAGTCCGGCGGTTTCGTTGGCTTTTTTGCCCAAGCATGTTATTCAATCAAGGGCCATGTCACTATCGTTCTTGCAGCTAATAAATGGGCTCCAAAAGCCTTTTTCAATTCAACTCGGCAATTCATCCCTAAATTATATGACATTATTGGCGTTGGAATTACAAAACAAAACTCGGGCAGTAAGGCCAAACCGTAAATTTCAACACGAATACGTAGTTTTATACCGCTGGGATGATTTGAGACTGAATTATCCTAATGATAGGATTATATTCTTGATATAGTCCTTTATACCCGAAGAAGTTCTGACCTACCCCTCCTATAAAAACCATGTTAGTTAACGTGCTTTTTTACGAAGATTATATATGCAACACACGTTTAAGCTTATCCAGCATTTTTTTATGCTTTATTTTATTCATTTTTTGAATATTTAATGTCTTCCATTTTAAGGCTGGCAAATCCGCTAAATTTTGATATGGCAATAATGTGTATTCTGGCTTGCCTTCCTTTAATGAGAGAAGAAAATGTCGCTCTTGATCTGTCAGGTTATGATTTATTTTGCGAATTAACTCTACCCTTGTATCCATAAGCGATTCAAAACTTACTGGCTCTTCGGTCATATTTACAAATTCATTTTCGTACACTTCACGCTGTAGCGCTACACTTGGATTTAAAAGTTTGTGTATAGGCCTCGGTGAGCATGCAAGATAAACAACAAAGGCTGAACAAATACCTCGTGTTAGTCCTTCATGTTCCATCAAGATCTTTACATCAAAAAAATCTCGTGGGTGTTGTCTGCTCAAAGCGGCGCAGATTTTTCCTGCGTATAATTCATCGGTTGATACTAGCGGTTGCCCTTAACACCAAAGGCAAACTTATCTTCAATCGACTGACAAATATTTGAAAAGTTTAAGTGATTCAATGTTCCGCGCATAATAAAATTAGGTTCAATCTTTATACCAACGCTGTTTTTAGAGACCAATAATTTATGTAAAAATCCTCCTTTTTTCTGATCTCCTTGACACGATAAAATCGATTGCGATTTTTGATTCTATCAGCAAGCTTTAATAATCCTTGTTCAATTCTATAAATTGCTTCCGAACGATTCAAGCTTCTGTCTATAAAGGTTAGATCTATATCGACAGACAGGCGAGGAAGGTCTCTAATAAAAAAGTTAATGGCTGTGCCACCTTTCATGGCGAAATCATCTTGATCTTTTAAAACAGGCAAACAATCCAGTAATAATTCAACTTGCGCAACATAATCTTGTCTAAGCATCCTCTTCTTCTCCTAGGCTAAATTCATCAAATAATCCGCTTGGTAAGCTCAGCTGCCATTTTGCATAATAAGTTCCACCTTGGCCTATGACTCGCTTCCCTCCCCCTAAGTTTATTTTCTTTAAATTAAGCTCACCAAAAAAATCCAAATTATGCTCCTCTGATAAACATAGAAACAGTCGCTTAACTTTCACAGAGAGGCATGATTCCAATAAATCTTGTACCTTACTACTTCTCAGTCTATGCAAACTTTCCATTAGCTCAGAGGCATGCTGAAGGGTTACTTTATCAGGTGTCAAAGCCAAAACCTCTAAAATAGCTCTTTCTGGAGTTGAGGCTTGTAATTCTATGTTACCAACCTTCTTTCCACTGACACCACAATTATTACTAAACAGTTTTTTTTGGTAATAATGTCCATTTTGAAAATAGTGTAGGAACCATGCTGGTAGCGTTATTTTATTGAGTGAGCTGTTAAACAAGAAAAAAGTGGCACTGGTTGTGCTCAATGGAACATATTGACTAACACCGTATAAGGCTAGTGCCGTTAAGCCACCCACATGTACAGGTATTTGCAATTGTTTTTGTAGTGCTGCTACAGCCCCTTCCCATGTCACAGAGTCATTTAATCGGCTATATGCACCTCTCCCAAGTCTCGTTAGCCATCCTGAATCACAGTACTGTTTTACTAGTTGCTTGTAATAACCGTGTTTCTCTAACCAAGCGGATGTCAGCACTCCTTCGGCAGGATAATTAGCCATAAGGTTGTTTAATTTATTGCCATATAGTCTGTTCATAATAGACCAGTATAGCATAAGATAAACTATTATCAAGGAATAGTTAATATAGTGCAGAATAGTCTAGTTGGAT
>JAJFJO010000060.1 GCA_021774015.1 Gammaproteobacteria bacterium | reverse complement strand
GCGCCAACCTTGGTCGGTTCATAAGGTATTGCCGACCTTTTTGGGGACATCTTCCTTAAGTGCGATGGATGTAGGTACTAGCCTGTTGTTGTTTGTCTTGTTTTATGGCTCATTAATCAGTATCGAATTATTTCTTATGTTTAAGTTTGCTCGCACAGGTCCAAGTAGTTTAGCAACAGGACGTTATCATTTTGAGGGTGAGCAACCTAATGGAGGAGCACACTAATGATCGATTATGAAGTGTTACAAGTGGTTTGGTGGATGGTCATTGGTGTCGTGTTGGTTGTCTACGCAAGCACAGCGGGTTTTGATGCGGGTGTTACGATGTATATGCCATTTTTGCGTAATGAAACCGATCGACGTGTCATATTAAATACCAGCGCACCCACCTGGGATGGCAATTTAACCTGGATCGTATTTGCGGGTGGTGCTTTATTTGTCGTGTGGCCACCGGTATATAGCACTGCTTTCTCGGGTATGTATGCGGCTATGCTATTTATTTTATTTAGCTTATTTTTGCGCCCTCCCGCCTATGAGTACCGTAGCAAAATAGACAGCCATCGCTGGCGCCGTACGTGTGATTGGGCCTTATTTATCAGTGGTATTGTGCCGGTTTTTTTCTTCGGTGTGGTTTTAGGAAACTGCTTTGTAGGTTTCCCATTCTATTTTGAGCCTCATACGATGAGGATCTTCTATACGGGCAATATACTGGGGTTATTAAATCCAATGGGGTTGCTAGGAGGTGCTGTATCTGTGCTCATGGTGTTGATGCATGGGTCTGTGTTTTTGCAGCGTCGTACGGAAGGGCACTTGCGTCAATTAGCTCGTAATGTGCATAGCATCACAGCGGCGCTATTGTTAGTGGCCTTTACTGCTACAGGTTTGCTGTTGGTATATAAAATCAAGGGTTTTACGCTTATATCTACGCCTACAGACCCCACTTCGCATCCATTACTCAATGTGGTGACGCAAGATATAGGCGCTTGGATTAATAGCTATAAGCACTATCCTTGGAAATTTTTCCCACCATTAATTGCCTATGCGGGTGTGTTTGAATCTTTATGGGCCGCTCATTATGGCTGGTATACTACAGCGTTTTGGGCTAGCTGTTTTGCGATAGGTGGTATGGTTGGTACAGCGGGTTTTACGTTGTTTCCATTTATTATGCCGTCTCGCATTAGGCCAGACCAAAGTATGACGGTTTGGAATGCAACATCCAGCCAATATGCATTAACTGTTATGCTATATGTGGGTGTGGTCTTGTTGATTATTATTTTGGGTTATAAGATTTTTGCTTACAACACCATTTGGGGTAAAAAGTCGACGTTAACCAGGGATGATGTTGAGAAAAATTCCCACACTTTTTATTAGAGGATTTTGTATGTTTTATATTGTGACTAGTGTGTGCATCTTGATAGGTCTTGCAGTGGGTTTGTGGGTAACGCTTAAGGTGGACAAGACACTTGATGCAGAGTGATATTGGCGTATACTTCCCACATTATGGAAACTCAGCCTAAAACCCAGCAAAAAACCGCACAAAAATACAGCTATCACTGGCTTATGCGTTTGTCAAAACAATCTCGCACCTGGATCACGGGCTCTGTGGCCCTCGGTGTCCTCAGTGGATTATTGCTAATCCTCCAGGCTAGCATTCTCGCTCGAGTCATTGACCGAGTATATTTGCATCATTGGACGCTGGCGCAAACAAAAACCCTACTAATTATTTTTCTCGCCTCAATAAGTGTAAGGGCGATACTCTCTGGCATCCGCGAATGGGTGAGTTTCAAATCCGCAGCTCTTATACAGTCTGAAGTGCGGCTACATATCATGCAGCATCTCTTTAAACTTGGGCCAATGCAATCAAGGTCATTGCGAAGCGGTGCACTATCAACGACGCTTATAGAGCAAGTTGAAGCTTTGCATGATTTTTTCGCCTATTATCTTCCTCAAATGAGTTTGATCATATGTATCCCCATCGCTATTTTAGCCTTCGTTTTTCCTATCAATTGGGTTAGTGGATTTTTATTGTTGCTCACGGCACCGCTCATTCCTTTATTTATGGCTCTTATTGGTATGGGGGCAGAATCTGTCAGCAAACGGCACTTCCAAAGCTTAGCTCGTTTAAGTAGCTACTTTCTCGATACCTTGCAGGGTTTAAGCACATTAAAACTATTTGGCCGCAGCAAACAGCAAGCCGACAAAGTCTATAGCATCTCTGATGAGTATCGTGAACGCACGATGAGTGTATTGCGTATTGCGTTTATGTCTTCCGGTGTTTTAGAGCTATTTAGCTCCGTAGTAATTGCTATGCTTGCCGTCTATCTCGGCCTAGTATTATTGGGGCAAGTACATTTTGGTGCGCATGTGGGTATGAGTTTGCAGCATGCCTTATTTATTTTATTGCTTGCTCCAGAGTTCTATTTGCCATTGCGTCAACTTGCCATCCATTACCACGCGAAAGCCGAGGCGGTAGCCGCAGCGGGAGAAATTCAAAACATATTAGCGCTTGAACCCACACAATATACCGGCACAAAAAAAATCAGTGCTGATAAAATAATGATTGAGTGTGACAATATTCGTTTTAATTACCCTAAGCGTGAACCTTTATTATACAACGTAAATTTTACCGTTCACGCAGGCGAACATGTTGCTATTATAGGGCCCAGCGGTTCTGGCAAAAGCACGTTACTACACCTGATGATGAACTTATTGCAACCGACAGAAGGTGTTATTCGTATCAATCGGACAGACCTTAAAGAGTTTGATCAAGAAGCGTGGTTACATAACATCGCTTGGATAGGTCAAAATACGCGATTATTCCCGGGGACTGTGCGAGAAAATATTATGATAGCTAACCCTGCGATTGATCAACAAACGTTAGAGCGCGCGGTACAGCTAGCCCATATTAACCAATTTGCTGATGATCTTGATATGCGAATAGCTGAGGGAAATTCCGGGTTATCGGGTGGTCAGGTGCAGCGTATTGCTTTGGCACGTGCCTTTATTAAAGATGCACCGTTATTATTGTTGGATGAGCCTACGGCGAGTTTGGATAAAGATAACGAACGTTTAGTGCTTGATAGCCTTAATGCATTAATGCAAGGGCGCACCGTTATTACTGTCAGTCATCGCGAGAATACGATCAGCAACGCAGATCGTATTTTTAAGCTTTCTTGTGGAGTTCTTACAGAGCACACTGTTCAATCTGCGATACAAGCACCTGAGGAGGTGCTATGAAATCGTTGATGCCTTTTATCAAACTGTTTATCTGGCAATGGCGTGGTTTATTGTTAGGGTTTTTGTTAAGTTTAATTTGTATCTTAAGTGCAGTAGGGTTGTTGGCGGTTTCAGGATGGTTGATTTGTGCGGCTGCATTTGCAGGTTTGGTGAGCAGCACGGCGATCTTTTTTGATTACTTTATTCCAGCGGCAGGCATACGTTTTTTTGCTTTGTCGCGTATCTTATCGCGTTACGGTGAGCGCGTGATCACCCATAATGCAACGTTTAGAATATTGCGTGATTTAAGAGTGTGGGTGTATCAAAAAATAGAGCCTTTAGCGCCAGCACATTTTTATCGTTATGTGAGCGGAGATTTATTGCAGCGTTTTGTCAGTGATATCGACGCACTAAACCATCTTTACTTAAGAGTTTTATCGCCTGTTGTGGTGAGCATACTCATTGCTTTTTTAAGCTTGCTATTTTTAAGCTTTTTTAATCATGCGATTGCTCAGATGGTTTTTATAATGTTAATGTCAACCACGTTAATTACTTGTCTAGTTAGCTATTTTTTGGGTAAGCACCCAGGGAAGGTGGTGGTGGCACAACTATCGGCACTGCGCACGCAAACAGTTTCTAATGTTCAGGGCATGATGGATTTAACCTGCTTTGGTGCGTTAAAAAACCGTGCTGCAGTATTTGAGGAAAACCATCACGCCTTAATTAAATCGCAAGAAAAAATGAGCCTATGGCAGGGTTTATCGATAACATTAGTTATGTTGGCATCAGGTGTAACGCTCTTTATCGCTTTAATGATTGGCATACCACTTGTTCATGTAGGACAGCTCAATGGTGCGATTTTAGGATTGATTATATTGGCTATCATGGGGCTATATGAGTCTATTATGCCATTGCCAGCAGCATTTCAATGTCTAGGGCAAACCGTGCGCGCAGCTGAGCGTGTGACAGAGATAACCGGTAAAAAACCAACCGTGTTATTCCAAGAGGAGGCCGCTGATGAACTAGCGTCTTTTGATATTGTGATACAAGATATTCATTTTGTTTACCCGGGCACAGTGAAGCTTGTCTTAGAATATTATAGTTTGAAGATTAAGCCGGGGGAGCATTTGTTAATTGCGGGGCCATCAGGTGTTGGCAAAACCACGTTGATGCAATTGTTGGTGCGCAGTTGGGATCCTCA
>JAJFJO010000059.1 GCA_021774015.1 Gammaproteobacteria bacterium | reverse complement strand
GTTTTTAATTTTGAGGGGGGGTGTTACGCGAAATGCATCAACTTATCACAAAAAAGTGAGCCTATGATTTGGGATGCAATACGTTCAGGCGCAATTATGGAAAATGTTGTGTTGGATAAAGAGAGTGGCAAGCCAGATTATACCAATGACAGTTTAACGCAAAACTCGCGTGCAGCTTATCCGCTAGAACACATTGAGCAGCGAGTTAAAGAAAGCCGCGCAGGTGAGCCCAAGGTTGTTGTGTTTTTAACATGTGATTTATTTGGTGTGTTACCCCCTGTTTCTTTGCTCACAAAAGAGCAAGCAGCGTATCATTTCTTAAGCGGCTATACTGCGCATGTAGGTAGTACGGAAGTTGGTGGCCCTCCAGGTGCTCGCCCTACGTTTAGCACGTGCTTTGGTGCTCCATTCTTCCCACGCGCAGCCTCTGTATATGCCGATTTATTGATGAAACGTATTGAAGAATCCGGTGCGCAGGTTTATTTAATCAACACAGGCTGGACAGGTGGCGCATTTGGTAAAGGCGGCGACCGCTTTTCTATTCCAACAACGCGCGCTATTGTTAAAGCAGCGTTGTCAGGCGAGTTATTAAGTGCAGATACAGAAGAGTTACCTGGCTTTAATTTGAGAGTGCCGAAAGAAGTAACGGGTGTTGATACTACTCAGCTTAACCCTCGCAACACCTGGCAAGACCAAGCTGCTTTTGATGCAACTTTAAATGAGCTGATGGATTTGTTTAAAGATAATTTTAATAAATACGATGTTGCTGCAGATATAAAAAATGCAGGGGCTCAATAAAGTCACGCAGTAATCATGTCACAGGGAACTGACATATCAATGCACTTAAATAGCACTTTAGACGCTATACGCAGGGCGGAACAGCAGCATTCACGCCCTGCACATTCTGTAACGCTTGTTGCAGTATCTAAACAACAACCCGTAGAAAAAATACATGCTGCTTATGCTGCAGGCCAAAGAGATTTTAGTGAAAATTATGTGCAAGAAGCATTGCAAAAAATAAAACTAATCCAACAGCCTGATATTATTTGGCATTTTATTGGCGCAATACAATCCAATAAGACCCGATTAATAGCAGAGAATTTTCAATGGGTGCATAGTGTTTCTCGCTATAAAACTGCAGAAAGGTTGAGTGAGCAACGGCCTGCTTCAATGGTTGATTTAAATGTGTGTATTGAAGTGAATATCGATAGTGAAGTGAGTAAGTCAGGCATAAATGTAAACGAAGCAAAAGAGTTAGCACTACACATTGCTAAGCTACCGAGAATAAAATTGCGTGGATTGATGGCAATACCAGCCGCTAGAGATAACTATGATGACCAGGTTGGCTTATTTAAAAAAGTAGCAGCGTTACAGCAAGAATTGAATGATAGCGGCTTGCAGTTAGATACATTATCGATGGGCATGTCGCAAGACTATCTTGCAGCGATTGCTGCAGGTAGTACACTAGTAAGGATTGGAACAGCACTATTTGGAACAAGGAACTATGAATAATCATAAGATTACTTTTATTGGCGGTGGCAACATGTCGCGCGCTATTATTGCCGGATTAATTGAAGATGGTTATAGCCAGGATAAATTATGCGTGACCAATCGCAGTGCCGATAAGCTTGTTTACTTTAGTGAGCAGTTTGGGGTTGCGGTGAATGCGGATAATAAAGCGGGTGCTGAGTGTGCCGATGTTTTGGTTTTAGCGGTTAAGCCTCATTTTTTACGAGAAGTATGCGAAGAGTTAAAAGATATTATTGTGGCAAAAAAACCACTGGTTATTTCTATCGCTGCGGGGGTGGAAGTGGCAACTTTGCAGAGCTGGTTGTCAGAAGGCATCGATATTATCAGAGCAATGCCGAATACACCGGCTATGATAGGTGCAGGCTCTACCGCTTTATATGCCGAGCCAGATGCAAACTCTGAATTGAAAAATACCGCTGAGACAATCTTTCAAGCAGTTGGATTAACGGTATGGATCGACGATGAAAGTCATCTGCATGCGGTTACTGCATTATCTGGTTCAGGACCAGCTTATATTTTTCTGTTGATGGAAGCGATGCAAGAGGCAGCGCAAGAGTTAGGTTTGGATGAAGACATTGCGAAACTACTCACTGTGCAAACGACATTAGGCACGGCACGCATTGCATTAGAAACGGATAAAGCATTGCCGAGTTTGCGTGAGTCAGTAACATCACCGAAAGGAACGACGCAAGCAGCGTTGCAGGTGTTTGAGAATGCGAAATATCGACGTTTAGTTGCAGAAGCAATTAAAGCTGCTTATGATCGCTCCATTGAAATTGCGAAAGAGCATCAATAAAAAATTATAATAAGGGAAAAAAATGGGTCCAATAAAAGCAGCATTAAGTTTACTGATCATGGTTGTGTTCAGCCTGTATATTTACGTGTTGTTGATGCGTGTATTAATGCAAAAAGTAGGCATGAGTTGGCGCAATCCTGTGACACAGTTCGTGCTTAAGATAACAAACCCCGTTGTGATGCCACTGCGTCGCTTTATACCGGGATTTAAAGGCTTTGATTTATCGATTATTGTTGTTGCATTCATTTTAGAATTGTTTAGTTTGTGGTTATTGTTATGGATGAAAGTCTCTGTGATGCCAGGCATTATGGGGTCTATTGTTGTAGCGATTGCGCAACTCGGCTCTAAAATAACCACGATTTATATTTGGACTATTATTATTGGTGCCTTGATGAGCTGGTTTCCACAAATGCAGAATAACCCCGTCACTGAAATTATACACCGTATTACTGAGCCGCCATTATCATTAGCTCGACGTTTTATCCCTCTAGTGGGTGGCATAGATATCTCACCCATTCCTGTGATCTTAGTTTTGATGCTGATTAATATCTTGATACTTAACCCCCTAACAGTATTTGGAACCAACTTGGCGTTTGGTTGATTTTTATTATTGCTCAAAATCCAGGTTGAAAGCGAGTTTCTTGTGTTCCAACCCCAAAAAATGTGGAGGTTTAATGCAAGTAATATACTTTCCCAAAGCGCACGATTTTTGCTTGAAAAAGATCTAGCTACTAATATGGTTGATGAAATGGAGGCGCTTATAAAAGCTTCATGGTATTCCACTGCGCGTTCTGTTGGGGTGTCAGAACAAGACTGCAAATTTATAATGGTCAAAAGATACCTTAAGAACTTTTATTTTTTACAACTATCCAAACACTGTTTCTGCATGCAACGTCTAAAGGCGAGTGTGGTTGATGCGTTCCCACTGGATCGTTTACACAACTTGGTGTATGAGTTGTGACAATTTTCAACACAACGTTGATAAGGGTTTCTGGGAGTAATCGGTTCTTTTTTAGGTTCTGTTAATGTGCTGGGAATCTCTTGCAGTGAATCACGGTTGTTTTGACTCAGCAAAGGTGTTTGCACAAACCAAACAGCGAAACCTAATAGTAATACGTGTGAGAACGTCATGGATAGTCTCCAGTACAGATTACCTATAGTGCTTAATTATAGTATACTCACCCAAGGTGTTGTGCTGCTGTAAGATCTGTGCCCGGGCTTGCAGAACACTTTATTTTCCATTAGGATATGCACACGTTCTAGCCGATTAGGCAAATCAATCCCCCATTGTTAGGAGTTTTTAATGAGCAATATTACTGCGACAACAGACGTTGATTTTGACGCTGATGTATTACAATCTGATGCCCCAGTTCTAGTAGATTTTTGGGCTGAGTGGTGTGGGCCTTGTAAAATGATCGCCCCAATCCTTGATGAGGTGGCGAAAGAATACGATGGCAAAGTTAAGATTGTTAAGCTGAATGTGGACGATAATGCGGAAACGCCAGCTAAATATGGTGTGCGTGGTATTCCGAGCTTGATGCTGTTTAAAGGCGGTAACTTAGTGGGCACTAAAGTGGGTGCTTTAACTAAAACACAGTTAATGGCGTTTATCGACGAAAATAGTTAGTAAATTATTGGGGGTTGCATTTCCAATCAGACCTGACTAAAATACAGCCTCCAATCAAAAATAACCGCGTATATAAACCCCATCATTAATCAAATACCACAACAAGAGCAATGATTCTTTGGGAATAGTATTGGTTTAACAACACTAAGAGTAATTTTATGAATTTAACAGAACTGAAAACGAAACCGCCTAAAGAGCTTAGCCAGTTGGCTCAAGACATGGGTATAGATGGTATTAGCAATATGCGCAAACAAGATATGACGTTTGCCATTTTAAAAGCACATGCTAAAAAAGGTGAAGATATTTATGGTGATGGTGTCTTAGAAATTCTTCAAGATGGTTTCGGGTTTCTTCGTTCTGCAAATAGTTCTTATCTGGCAGGCCCTGATGATATTTATGTGTCGCCCAGCCAGATTCGTCGCTTTAGTTTGCGTACAGGTGATACGGTTAATGGTAAAATTCGTCCACCAAAACAAGGCGAGCGTTATTTTGCACTGTTGGAAATTATCAGCACGAATGGTGAGCGACCCGAGGCAACGAGAACTAGAATTGCATTTGAAAACTTAACGCCTTTATTTCCTGACGAGCGTATTGAACTGCAAACAGGTAGTGGTAGCACAGCCGATCTAGCTCCACGAATCATTGACTTGGCGGCGCCTATTGGGAAAGGCCAGCGTGGTTTAATTGTTTCTCCACCGAAAGCGGGTAAAACGATGATGTTGCAAAGTATTGCTCACTCCATCGCCTCCAACCACCCTGAGTGTCAATTAATTGTTTTATTAATTGATGAGCGTCCTGAGGAAGTAACAGAAATGCAGCGCTCTGTAAAAGGAGAGGTGATTGCTAGTACGTTTGATGAGCCGGCGCAACGCCACGTGCAAGTAGCTGAGTTGTTGATTGAAAAAGCGAAACGACTGGTTGAACATAAAAAAGATGTTGTGATTTTACTTGATTCCATTACAAGATTGGGTCGTGCTTATAATACAGTCGTTCCATCCTCTGGTAAGGTGCTGACAGGTGGTGTTGATGCTAATGCCTTGCAACGACCCAAGCGGTTTTTTGGTGCTGCACGTAATATCGAAGAAGGTGGT
>JAJFJO010000058.1 GCA_021774015.1 Gammaproteobacteria bacterium | reverse complement strand
ATCTTGTATAGTTAATTGATTATAATGATTCATGCGGCAGCTCCCTATTTGTATTGGAATCAAGAACTTATACTTATAGCACTTGATGCTGTCGCACTTCAAGTTAGAATGCACCTATCCGTATCCGGCACGCATAGATTGAAAAGAGCGGTGTTGGGTCGGTGGGTCAGCGTTGCTGTGGTCATACTGGAAAGCATTTTCCCTTGGATTTTGTGATGGAAAACACATTTTTCCATGGTAAATTGTGATTTGAAACACATTATTACATATAAAAATGTGTTTTCCATCACAAAATCCGAGGGTATTGGTTGCTAGTTGCTAGCAAATGGGTTAAGCTTTATATATGAAACGTCATATTTATCATAAGCTTATAAATTGGAAGGGCTCTGGGTTCCGTAAGCCCTTGATATTACGTGGTGCGCGGCAGGTGGGAAAAACCTATATCTTGCAGCAATTCGCTAATGAAGAATATAAAAATTCGGTGTATTTAAACTTTGATGAGCAGCCAATGCTCGCCACTATATTTGAAGCTGACCTTGATCCTGAGAGGATTCTAAGTGAGCTTGCTATGCATTTTAAGAAACCCATTCATCCAGGATCCACTTTGATTATTTTTGATGAAGTTCAAGAATGTCCAAATGCACTTAATAGCTTAAAATATTTCTGTGAGAAGAAAAATGACTATCATATTGCTGCTGCAGGTTCCCTTCTAGGTGTGAAAATGACAAAGGGATTTCCTGTAGGCAAAGTGAATTTTATTGATTTAAATCCATTAAGTTTTTTTGAGTTTCTGAATGCAGTAGATGAGTCAGAAATTTCCCAGTTATTGTTAAACTTGAATGAGCCAAAAGCTATTACAGAGATTTTTCATGAAAAGCTCATCAAACTATTAAAAAACTATTTTGTTGTGGGCGGAATGCCTGAAGCCGTTAAGGTTTTTGTTAAAACTAGTGATCTTGAGTTTGTTCGACAGACGCAAACGGCAATATTAAATGCTTACATGTTAGATTTTTCCAAACATGCCCCGCCTGAAATTTTACAAAAAATAATGGCAGTTTGGGGTTTGTTACCTAGCCAGCTAGCTAAAGAAAACAAAAAGTTTATTTTTACCGCAATTAATAAAAGTGCGCGCGCAAGAAATTATGAGGCTGCAATTCAATGGTTGGATGACGCAGGTCTTATTATTAAAGCCTACAATATTTCTAAGCCTAGTTTACCATTGATGGCTTATGCGAATAGAAATGCATTTAAAATTTTTGCTTTGGATGTGGGTTTGTTGGGTGCTATGAGCCGATTAGATCCTGAGATTATTCTTGAGAAGGATCGTTTGTTTAATGAGTTTCATGGAGCATTAACTGAAAATTATGTTGCGCAAGAACTTAAAACCAATTTTTCGAGTGAATTATACTACTGGACTAGCGAGGGTACTGCTGAAGTAGATTTTGTGATTTCGGAAAAACAAAATGTGTATCCTTTGGAGGTGAAGGCGGGGGTTTCACGAAAAAAGAAAAGCTTGTTGGTGTATGAGAAAAAATACAATGGTCAGGAATATGCTCCTTTTGTTCTTTCCCGCGCCACACTTCGAAATTTCCATCACGACGGCATGATAGTAAACTATCCGCTTTATGCGGTTTCCCGTTTCCCTTATTTGGCTTTATAATCCTAAAAAACGCGCTTAACTGTATTTCCTAGAACAATGTTAATGCTCGCGCGATTCAGCAAACTGGATATTTGGCCAGCGTTCCATGGTGAGTTGTAAGTTCACGCGCGATGGGGCGAGATAGCAAAGATGGCCACCACCGTCGACCGCTAAATTATTCGCTGCTTTCTTTTTGAAATCAGCTAACATCTTGGCATCATCGGCACTTACCCAACGTACGCCAGCAACATCCGTACTCTCATAAATACACTGCACTTTATATTCATCTTTTAAGCGATAGGCAACCACATCAAACTGTAATATACCTACCGCACCAAGAATTAAGTCATTAGAACTAATGGGTCTGAAAATTTGCGTTGCACCTTCTTCAGACAATTGATCTAAACCTTTTTGGAGTGCCTTTGATTTTAATGGGTCACGTAAACGGACTAAGCGAAATAATTCAGGGGCAAAGTGAGGAATACCTGTAAATTTTAAATCTTCACCCTGGCTAAATGTATCGCCGATCTGAATCGTGCCATGATTATGCAAGCCAATAATATCACCTGGCCAAGCTTCTTCAGTGTGCTCACGGCTGCCCGCTAAAAATGTGAGTGCATTGCTAATTTGCATATCGCGGTTGATGCGAACATGACGCATGCGCATCCCTTTTTTATAAGAGCCTGAGCATATGCGTAACAATGCAATGCGGTCGCGATGTGCGGGGTCCATATTGGCTTGAATTTTAAACACAAAGCCAGAGAATTTGTTTTCGGTAGGTTCTACTGTACGGGAGTTAGAGTCACGATGTTGTGGTGGTGGTGCATAGCTTGCAAAAGCATCTAATAATTCACGAACACCAAAGTTATTAATAGCAGAGCCAAAAAATATCGGTGTTAGCTTTCCATCTAAAAAGTCTTGTAGGTTAAATTCATGGCTTGCACCGCGCACCAATTCAACTTCGTCGCGAAACTCACTAGCTTCTGGATAGATGGCATCAAACTCAGGATTGTTTAGTCCGTCAATGCACTGTGCGACTTGTCGTTCATAGGCGCGACCCGCTTCGTATAAATAAATTTTATCTTCATATAAATGATATGTACCTTTAAACTCTTTGCCCATGCCGATTGGCCAGGTAATTGGAGCGCATTGTATTTTTAAAACCGACTCAATTTCATCCAATAAGTCGATGGGATCACGGCCATGTCGATCGAGTTTATTAATAAAAGTAAGAATAGGTGTGTTACGCATGCGACACACTTCAAGCAATTTAATCGTGCGCTTCTCTACCCCTTTAGCGCAATCAATTACCATCAATGCGGAATCCACAGCAGTTAGAGTGCGATAGGTATCTTCAGAGAAATCTTCGTGCCCAGGCGTGTCGAGTAAATTGATGACGCAATCTTTGTAAGGAAACTGCATCACCGAAGTCGATACCGAAATACCTCGTTGTTTTTCCAGCTCCATCCAATCAGAAGTGGTGTGGCGTGCTGCTTTTTTGCCTTTGATGGCTCCGGCCAATTGAATGGCGCCGCCAAATAGCAATAACTTTTCAGTTAGGGTGGTTTTACCAGCATCTGGATGTGAGATGATTGCAAAGGTGCGGCGTTTTTGAATTTGTTCTGTTAACACGGTTCTACTCAGTTTGCTCAAAGCGCGCTAGTATAGCAGCGATGGTTCAGTTTGGCATTAGTTAAGGCGCTAACCGTTCTATCACCCATGCGCCATTGGCGTCCTTGGTATACACAAATCGGTCATGTAAGCGGTTTTCTCTGCCAGACCAGAATTCGACCGAATCTGGAATAAGGATATATCCCCCCCAGAAGTCAGGCCTGGGCACAGGACTTTGTTCAGGAAACTGTTCTTTATATTGATGATAACGGTCTTCCAGCGCGGCACGATTTTCAATAACTTCGCTTTGCTGTGACGCGTATGCACCTAAGCAAGATTCACGATCTCGTGTTGCAAAGTAAGCATCAGACACGCTTGCAGGCACTTTTTTCACAGCACCTTTGATGTGAATTTGTCGTGTATGCGCAGACCACCAAAACGTAAGGCAGGCATAGGGGTTATTTTCTAAATCATGTGCCTTATTACTGGTATAGTTTGTGAAAAACGTAAAGCCAGTATCATCAAACTCTTTTAGTAAGACAATGCGAGAGGAGGGGTGATTGTCAGCATCAGTGGTCGCCAGCAGCATCGCGTTAGACATAGGTATCTCTGCCTGCAAAATCTCATCAAACCACAGCTTAAACTGATGAAAGGGTGAGGGGTCTAAATCGGATATATTTAGTTCACTATTGGTGTATTCACGCCGCATCTTGTGTATTTCAGTCATGATCGCCTCAGTAAGGTGGTTCATATGATGTGCGTTGAATTCTAAACCATACTGTTGCTTGTCGAAAGGGTTGGTCTCGTGTTGTGACTCTTATTCCAGCAAAAGTCATTATTGCGCTACTCTCATGTCGCAATATTGACAAAAGTTCTTCTTAAGCTTTTGCTTAAGCCGCCAGTTTGACAACTTAGCCCAAATCCCACAAAATGCGGTGTTTGGCTAAATGATGATACTAAACGAGGACTAAACCATGCTAAAACCAGCTTTTATGACGGAGATTTGGAATGATTAACCAACGCTACAACGTGTTCCTGTACACTGATGGCGCCCGCCCATGTGCTTTATTATCAACCTTTCATTCTCACACCCTTAAACGAAAACCGCACTTTAAAGATCGTTCCTAGATTTTTTAACCGTATTTTTATTGTTTTTTTTAAAAGGGTAACAACATGAATTCATCCAATAACCATCGCCGTGTCTTAGGCGTTTTTAGTCTTGCAATGATTACGGCTGTATCGGTCGATAGTATTCGTAATTTACCAGCCACTGCTCTATTCGGTAGCTCATTATTATTTTTCTTTGTGTTAGCAGCTGTATTTTTCTTACTGCCCAGCGCGCTTATTTCAGCAGAGCTGTCATCGACCAGTGACGCAGATGGTGGTGTATACACCTGGATAAAAACAGCATTTGGTTCTCAGGCGGGGTTTATCGCTGTGTGGTTTCAGTGGATTGAAAATGTAATTTGGTACCCAACGATTTTATCCTTTGTAGGTGGAACTATTGC
>JAJFJO010000057.1 GCA_021774015.1 Gammaproteobacteria bacterium | reverse complement strand
ACTTTGTCACGCAAATGAGCAGGTAGTAAATCTCGGATTCTATCAAGTCCGTTTTCTCGAGTCTGCCTAACGTAAACATGTTCTAAGGCATCACAATCACTAAAAGCATATTCACCAATCCTCGTCACACTATCTGGAATCGTCAGGGTGACTAATCCTATACACTCACAAAAGGCAACGTCACCAATCGTAGTCACGCTATCTGGAATCGTAAGGGAGGTTAATCCACTGCACGAACAAAAGGCACGGTCATCAATCGTAGTTACGCTATCTGGAATTGTCAGAACAGTTAATCCTCTGCAGGAGTCGAAGGCAGACACACCAATCGTGATCACGTTATCTGGAATCACCAGGGTGGTTAATCCTTTACAGTAAGAGAAAGCTTCATCAGCAATCCGTGTCACTGCCACTGGAATCGACAAGCTAGTTAGTGACTCGCAGCGAGAAAAAGCACTGTCACGAATCGTTGTTACACTATTTGAAATTGTCAGAGCAGTTAATCTTCTGCAGGCCTCAAAGGCATATTCACCAATCGTTATCACACTATCTGGAATTATCAAGGCGGTTAATCCTGGACAGTTGCAAAAAGCACCATCACCAATCGTTCTCACGCCATCAGAAATCGTCAAGCTAGTTAATCCACTGCAATCAAAAAAAGCACTGTCACCAATCGTAGTCACGCTGTCTGGAATCGTCAGGCTGTTTAATCCAGCGCAGCCCTTAAAGGCACCCTCACCAATCGTTGTCACGCTATCTGGAATCGTTAGGTTGGTTAGTCCAATGCACAATACAAAGGCATCTTCATCAATAGTTGTCACGCCATCTGGAATTGTCAGGCTGGTTAATTCTGTGCAATCACGAAAGGTATTGTGATTAATCGTAGTCACGTTCTCTGGAATCGTCAGCCTGGTTAGTCCACTGCAGCCAGAAAAGGCACCGTAACCAATCGTAGTCACGTTCTCTGGAATCGTCAGCGTGGTTAGTCCACTACAGCTAGAAAAGGCACTGTTACCAATCGTTCTCACACTATTTGGAATCACAAGTGTGGTTAATCCGCTACGGTCACGAAAAGCATTATCACCAATCGTTGTCACCTCTGCTGGAATAACGAAAGTACCATCAGGATTAATGTCTTGGTCTGTTACTTGCGTTAATGTTCCTCTATCAATCTTCATAAATTCACCCTTTATTTAAGAATTCTATGATACAATAATTTCACACACCTGCTAGCGTTATGGTTGCAAACCATTTACCGATTGAGACAACTGGTCATACGCTGAATCATCGCCCATCAGCTGGTTGTATTCTGCTTTGCTGATTTTAATCAGATAGCCGCTTGGTGAATCTGTTGCAGCAGCGCCCGCTGCACTGGCAGCTGGATTGCTTTCATCAGTCTTACTGATCTCTTCAATCGCATATTGAGCTGCAGCAGAGGCACCTGCGTGCATCCCTGTTTTTTCTAATGCACTTTGCATTGCTTGTGCATCAGTCTGTGTTTTAAATATCAATTGCACTTGCCCGGGGGTTGAGATTTGCTTTTCTGATTTTTTTAATAACGTCGCTAATGGTAGATCGAATTTTCCTCACCTACATTGAAAACATTCAGAGAGTTGCTTTTTGGCCTCTAAGATTACTTTCTGGTCTTTAAGTTTTGGCAAGCCTGCAATAATTTTTTCACACTCTGTACTTTTTCGATTATTGTCCCAGAGTATTGCGTGCAAACCTTGGTTTGAAGCTACAATAGTGAGTTTACCAACAGGTGATTTCATCTCGTTATAGAAGGCGCTATTTGGCAGATTTTTAATGTGCTTTATTTTTTTCAAGAAATTATGTCCTCGGTTGTTTTGATCGTGGCTGCAGACTTTCATAATCACTGTCATCATTAGTGATGCCTGCAGATGCACTGTCAGAGCTTGTCGTATGAGTGCCTTTTTCATCGTATGCGGATCTTTTTGCAGTTGGGTTATCGACGAATAGCCCCGCTGATGCAGCAGCAGAAGCAGAAGCAGAAGCAGGAGCAGGAGCCTGACTCGCATGTGTGGTTGCAATATCCGTATCGTTCTTCGCGGCAGATTTAACCCGTGGTTGAAGTGGTTTTATCTTTCTTCTTAATGCAACTGGTAACAAGCCTTTGATGGTATCTATATGTGTATGGTCAGTGAAAATATGATCTAATCGACAGCGAATAAAGGCAGCTCGACCAATTTTAGTGATACTTTTAGGAATGATTACTTCCTTTAAGCTTGTACAATTTTGGAAAGTGTAAGGCTGAATTTCTCTAATACCTTCAAGAATATTGACACTGTGTAATGTAGTGCAACCTCTAAAAGCATTGGTCTCCATCGTGACCACATTGGGAGGAATGGTTATCGACTCTATTTTGTCACATGCAGAAAAAGCACCACTGGTGCATTCTAACTTGAAGTGCGACAGCATCAAGTGCTATAAGTATAAGTTCTTGATTCCAATACAAATAGGGAGCTGCCGCATGAATCATTATAATCAATTAACTATACAAGATCGATGTAAATTTAACACATTGCTCGA
>JAJFJO010000056.1 GCA_021774015.1 Gammaproteobacteria bacterium | reverse complement strand
AATTGGATTGGGTAATTCCCTTTGAGCTCTTTCACAGCATTAGTTAAACCAAAAGCCCAACGAGATTTGTTCATTAAATCTATTTTAGATGAACCCGCCAAACCAACTTCATCCGTTATTAATATAGAATGGAAGTCACTGTTATCAAACCTTACTACCCTTGCATCGTCTGATCTCAACAAACCATCAAACCAAGTAGACTCTAACACAACTGCAGGCACTGCAGCAGCAGCGGCGGCTGCCGCACCACCACTCCCACCCCAGAAACCTGAAGAATTCATTGTTGCTGATTCAGGAGCAACTTTTGAAGATTTAATAGCTTTTTTGGCATCATCTAGTGTTAAACCTTTTTCTTTTTGCAAAAAAGCAAGTGCCGACATCCCCATTTTTGGGTCAGGCATAACACTGAGCATATCAAATCCTTGCCGCACTTCTTCCGGCAGCTTTTGCTCAAGCTTAAAAATTTTTCGAACTTCAGAAAGGACTTGCTCATACCAATTTCTCGAACTCTGGAGAAGAATATTTTCATCCACTTTTGAAATTTTTTCTCTTTCACACAACTGCAATACAGCATGAAGCCATATGCTCACTTTTAAATTTTCAATAAACATAAAATATTTCAGGGTTAATAATCGTGTAAAATTCCCGCCATGGTCTTTATAAAAATCATCGAACGACGCAATAACATAATCAGAAAATTCTTTCGCTAAATGCTGGTCAATATCTCGAAGCATCTCAAAATATGCCACACATTGAATAAAATTTTGATATAGATTTTCTAGATTACCAGCCTGCAATAATGGAGGCTTAACCGCAAAATCAAATTTCTTTAAAAATCCAATTTTAATTGGTGAGTCCAATTTCGCCAACTCAAATATAGACGGTGCAGAAAATGGTACATTATATTTTTGTAACAATGGAATTAATTTAAATTTCTTATATTGTGCAGCTAAAAAATATGGTGATGGCTCAATCGTATTATCGACATCCGAATCTTGAAGCAATAACTCAACTAATTCAGCAATACCCCATATGATCAACAGCTGCAATGGTGTAAATTTAATTTCAGACGCTCTGCCTGGTTTTTTTCCTCCAGCTGATAAACCCGCTATATATCCAGGCAGATTTAACATCTTTTTTCGATTTGGAACAGTTTCCAATATCTTTCGAACAAGTCGTGTATTATCTTTTTCATTCTGAAAACTTGGTTGAAAGCAGAGATGAAAAATCATTACACCAGAAAGCGCTGGATTTAAATCTGTCTTTTTTTCCAGCAAATACTCTGCTATCTCAACATTATCTACTGCAACAGCTATAGTAAATGGCGTGCTATTTTCAGATGCTTTTAAATCAACTGATAAATCAAACTCTTCAACCCATACTTTTAATATATTAAGTTTTTGTTCAAAAACAGTATACTCAATAATTGACATATCTATATCATGGGTATGAGAGCTAGAGAATGTCAGTCCACTTAAAAATTTTTTTATATCTATTGTTTCACCAGTAATGTCAGATAAATCATTCAATTTTCTAATGCTATCCACACCACCTTCAAGACGAATCAAATATCGCAGTAAAAATGAGCAATCAAATCGGCACTTTACACTCTGCAATAACTTAAAGCATTGGGTATAGACCGACCTGTCTTCTAGTGACGCCGTTAGCGCACGATACACGCAATATTCAGACGCTGAAATCTGGTTTTCCGGCATAGCACCTAGAACCACACTCGATGCAGCTGCACTCGATGCAGCTGCACCCGCTGCGCCCGCTGCGCCCGCTGCGCTCAAATTGTAATCATACAATATATTTAAATCTGCTCCGCAAGTAACCAACTCTTGCAGGCTTTGAAAATTAGGATAAGGGTTCACATCTATTGCTGTAAAAGAAGGGGTAAAACCATCATGCTGATAATTTAAATTTACCCCACCTTCCTTAAGCACAGTGATCATGCCCGACTCTCTCACTGCTATTGCAGCATTATGAGCTAAATTACCAAATTTATTTGTAGCCTCACAAAAATGTCGCTTTTTCTTCAGGCAATCACGTACATTACTAATATCATTCTCTATCAGGTGTTGGAATATAATATTTTCGAACTCAGGTCTTTGTGTAGTAGAATTTACTACAGCACTCATAAGTAAATCTTTAAATTCAGGAGAGTCACTAAATTTTCTTATTTCATTTTTAACACAAAGGGCACTTTCTGCAAGCTGTGGATTATGTGTTATCCTTGCCCTAGTGAACAAATAGAGTGTCATTAATTCGACTGCTTTCTTTTTCTCCATTAAATCTTCTTCTATTAACTTAATGATAATTTCGTAGAAAAATCCCTTTTTGATAGCAATTTCCCAAGGCTGATCAGAATTAGCAGACTTGGATTGCGCAAGAATATCCACACCGCCACGCTTCACCAACGTAATAACATTCTTAAGCTTGCCTGCCTTTACAACGGCTAGCAGCCTATCCAGATTAACACTACCAGCACCAGCACCAGCACCTTGTTGAGACACTAGTTTTCTTTTAGGGCTCATAACAATCTCCATTTACCTATAAAGTGTATGACTAATTCTAAAAACCAAACTATCCACACAATATTCATTAACTAGATGATTTTTGAACTATTATATCTATCACAGCACTCTATATCTACACCCAGCACTAAGCAACTAACTGACCTAAAATTCTTGTATTACATCACATAGAAACAAGTAACAAAATTTATTTATTACTATCAGATATTATCAGGAAAATCACATCTTTCATTGAAATTAAGCAATAATTCATATAAACAAAGGTCATGCTTATCGAAATGTGGTTAAAGTTTCTGAAGATTTTTCGAAGTAGACTTTTCCAACATGAAATGAGCCTAAAAGGGGCCCCGTGATTCCAGCATAATATGAGTCTGGGGCATCAATTCTGGACAAATATGCTACAGCCTTCATGATCAGAGGATGAACACGATCATGAATGTAGACAACTTAACAAGCATCACCCAAATAGATGATTTTCTATCAGGCAGTCAAGCGATTGCTTTTGCTGTATCGACGACAGCAGATGAGCGTTATCGATTTATCGAGAAGATTTTGAAGCGATTTAACTACCCAAAGCTCAAGCGTTTAGAAAAAGGGGTCACCATAAGATATTTAATGAAGGTGAGAGGGTATTCTCGTCAACAACTGACAAGGCTTATTAGTGAATTTTCTCGACAAGGGTCCATTGTTAGAAAGCAATGCACCGCTTGAAATGGTAGTCGTTGTTGAGAAAATATCAGAAGCCTATTTAATTCCAGCATTAAAGAAATTGCTAGATGCCTTCCCATTTAAAATTATTAATTTTCATTCGGATAATGGCAGTGAATATGTCAATCAACAGGTTGCAAAACTTTTAAAAAAATT
>JAJFJO010000055.1 GCA_021774015.1 Gammaproteobacteria bacterium | reverse complement strand
TAACATGCTCCTCACAAGAAACATACTCCTTCTGCCCCTGCTTATCAAGATACTCATAGGCAGCAACATCAAAAAACGCTGTACCATCCTCACAGTCATTATATAAATCTGCCATTGCAAATTCTTCCAGCTCAAACCTATCTAACCGCCCATGAAGACACCGTATTGCTGTAACGCAAGATCCAGAAGTAAACACAGTTTCACCCTTGCCAGGAATGATATTTAGTCTTTGTCGCGCATTAACAAGATCAGTAGACATACTTTGACGGTTAGAGCCTATAATAAGATGACTTTTGTTCGTTCCTTTTGAACATCCTTCTAAATGCGCAGTTAATCCTGTATTTGCCTCCAGTAGATATTCTTCGTATTTAACCAGATCCTCAGCATCTTCAGTATATCCATTATCAAAATTGTTCTTCGCCAAAAGATCATAGAATCCCCTATTAAACACACACCCATCCATGTCGACGGATGCATAATATACAGCAGAATCTTCGGTCTCTTTCTTAGCTGGCTTCATTTTAGATTACCTCTATACTTATCGATGTTTACCGCAAAACGCTTTGATCGCCAATAATTTGACGGAACTATAGCTAAAAATTGCCAATAGAGCAATATGCCTCTAAAATAATTCCTTATGGAGCAATTAACAATAACAACCATGCTCCATGGGTAACAGGGGCAGCAAATGAGGTTGACACAGAACACCTACGCACCAATAAAACAACTCATGTTTGGCTTGTTATTTGTCTTACCCCTTCAACGCTGCCTCTCGAAAACAGTCAATCAGCCTTCTTATATCGGCATTGTTAACGCAATGCCCTCAGAAGCAAGACCGATCAGACGAAGCCTCAACCATAAAAAAACAGTTATAAAAAACGGTATAACATATGTAATTGGCACCTTTGCTCACAAGCATATTGTTTCAGTTGTCACCGGTATCGGCAAAGTAAATGCTGCAGCAATAACAACGGCACTTGTTTTACAATTTCACCCCAGGGCCATTTTTCTATCAGGCATCGCAGGTAGCCTTAAAAAAAATCTAACCAATGGCGATATTGTCGTCGCAAACAGTGTTTATGAAGTAGAGCATCAAACTATTTATGGCAAGCCCAGCCCTGATGATATCAACCCTAACACCAACAAACCTAACCCATCAATAGTGTTTTCAAACAAGCGGCTTCTGAGCCTGGCAAAAACAATTCAATGGCCAAATCAAAAACCCACCGTTGTATTTGCAAGAATTGCAACCACCGACATCTACCCACCAATAAAATATAGCATTCAACAAGCCATACAATCGGGGGCATCTGCAATTGACATGGAAAGTTTTTCTGTTTTAGCTGTTTGTCAGCTATTTCACACGCCGGGATTAATTGTGCGTGCTATTAGCGACAATTCAAAAGCGCCTCTGCAACAATCCTACCAACGCAATCACTATCGCATTAAACACACAGGGAAAACAATCGCTGAAAATAATGCAGCGCAACTGGTCCTGCTACTAATTAAAAAGCTAAGTTGATACTGGCACCGCTAAAATTAAAGCATTAAACCGCCGCAACACTTTATTGACCGTCAAAAATGAACGTCGATTAAATGGAGTGCGGCCTAAATGCCCAGGGAGCATAGGTTTAACATCAATACTATTACCCCAACCTGGGTTAAGTGGATATGCACTGCGTTTACAGGGGTAAATGGTTAGCGTTGGAACGTCAAAACATGCGGCCAGATGCCCAGGACCTGAATCATTACCAATAAAATAACCGGACTCATAAATTAACTCAGCTAGCTCAGGTAGTGGTAAGTCTGGCACAGGAAAATCATGATCAATGTCCTTTGCCCAGTAATTTTTTTCTTGTTCTGACAATGCAAATACCGGCTCGAAACCAAGACGCTTAAATCGGCGTGCCAATACAATATATTTTTTTGCCGACCAATTTTTTCCGGGCGTTGAGCTGGTGGGATGAATAACAATTCGTTGCTGGTGCTTGCGATGTGTCAAATGCTTCGGTTGAATTAAATCGAAACTACGCGTTACCTGAGGCAAATTAAGTGCATCATGCTGACACAACTGAATGATATTTTCGACCATGGGCTGGCGGACGTCATGGTGTTGAATCGTTACATCTATACACGTCTGTGAAAAGGCAATCGGCTCCCAACAATTGGCTTGAGCACCGGCTATATCAGGGTGATTTTCATGTATAAATGGCGGCAACGTATCGCCAAGACACGCAATTCGGATATGTTTACGAGTAATATGAAAAGAAATAACGTAATCATGGTCACTTAAAAACGCTTCCAGCTGGTCGGAACTTGGCACACGATGAATCGTGCTTGATTTAAACCAACCTGCTATTTTCGTGAGTGGATTATTATACAGACTGACTTGATAATCATTCAGTTGAAGGTTGTGCGCAAACACCAAGGAAATGACTCCATCACCAAATCGTGGGTCTGGAATCAATCCAATTTTAATTCTCTCAGATTGCTGACTCGTCTCATGTGTCGTCATTGAGAGTGTTTCCTACACTGTTTACACTGCTTTTAGGCTGACAACAATTCCTGCAGCTCACCCTTTTCGAACATTTCAGTGATAATATCACAGCCACCAACAAACTCACCCTTCACATAGAGTTGAGGGATCGTGGGCCAGCTGCTGAAATCTTTAATGCCCTGGCGTAAATCCGGGTCCATTAATACATTAACACCGTCAAAATCAGCACCACATTGACGCAAGATGTGCACCACCTTGCCTGAAAATCCACACTGAGGGAAGTCTGGCGTGCCCTTCATAAATAACACAGCGTTATTTGCATCGATTTTTTGTTTAATATCTTCTTGTATACTCATTACACGTGCTCCTGTTCTTCTTCAGTTACCGTTTGCATTGAAAGTGCGTGAATCGCCGCCTCCATTTTATCGCCCAAGGCTGCATACACCATACGGTGTCGTGCTAGTGTCGACTTACCTGCAAATGCTGAGCACACGATAGTCGCCTCAAAATGATGCCCATCGCCGCTCACTTGAGCATTGCTATCAGCCAAGCCTGCTTCAATCCACTGTTTTATCTCTTCTGGAGTGACCATACCTACCTCTAACCGTTGTAATTAGACGCCAGCTTACACTATAATCGCTCTTTCTGGAATAAAGTTGTGATAGAAAAAGGAGCAAAGCCACTATGACATTCGTGGTTGTCGATACCTGCATACGCTGCAAATATACCGATTGTGTCGAAGTCTGCCCAGTAGACTGTTTTCATGAAGGCCCTAATATGCTCGTCATCGATCCTGATGAGTGCATCGACTGCAACCTATGCGTCCCAGAGTGCCCTATTGATGCTATTTTTGCCGAGGATGATTTGCCCGAAGAAAAGCAAGAATTCTTGGAGCTGAATGCGGATCTTGCGAAAAAATGGCCCGTTATCACTACCATGAAATCTGCCCCCGATGATGCTGATGATTGGGTTGAGACCCCTGACAAGCTCCAATACCTAGAACGCGAATGGGACAAATAGACCGAAAACACAATACCATTGCTATCGTTGCTACCGGCGATGAAATTGTTAATGGTGATGTGCTTAATACCAACGCGCCCTTTTTATGCTCCGAGCTGATCAATCACGGCATCCAGCCTGGTATGCAAGTCACGGTTGCCGATGAACAAGATCGCATAACAGATGCTATACGCTATCTGCTAGAAACCCATGGTGGTTTAATTACCATTGGTGGATTAGGGCCAACCTCGGATGATCGCACCCGCTTTGCACTATCTGCAGCACTTAATTTACCGTTAGAGTATGACGATGCCAGCTGGCAAATGATCATCAAACGATTAAATTTATTAAATCTGACCGCACCCGAATCCAACCGCCAGCAAGCAATGTTCCCTAAAGGCTCATCCGTATTAATTAATAATAACGGTACTGCGAATGCGTGCTATCTCGAACACGAAGGAAAATTTATTTTCATGCTACCTGGCCCACCACGCGAATTTAAACCGCTTGTGAATGCAGAAGTAATACCACGCCTTATCAAAACACCTTTAAAACGCAGTGTGTTTCGTAAACATTGGCTACTAATCGGTGCTAGTGAAGGTCATATTGCTGACCAAATTGACCAACTAGCAGAACATTATGATTGCACCGTTGGCTATCGTGTTAACTATCCTTATATCGAATTTAAATGTCATGCAACGAGCCAACCTGTTTTAAATACATTTTCAGCAGCGGTGCTTCCGTTGATTCAACATTATATTGTGAGCGAAACCAACCAAACGGCATCACAACAATTAAAAGAATGGTTATTACAATCATCCTATAAAATATCTATAACAGATGGCGCAACTGGCGGCCAATTACAAGCAGCCCTATTAAACCCACACACTCAATCTCAACTTACCTTTAATGCTGATAACAACGCAGACATCAAAATTAATATCCAGGGCTTTAAAGAGTACTGGAATGAAAACTCTGATGCATTAGATAGCCCATTATTACTGAGCATCAATGCGGGTGATAAGCCTATAGAGCATGAATATCATATCCGCCTTCGCGGGCCTCGCACCATGGAATTTTGTGTGGAGTGGCTGTGCTGGCAAATTTTGAAATCAATACAGACAACCGAATAAATAAAGCGGTATGCGTTTGCCAAAACCCACCGCTATGCCATCAACCGCCAGAAACGCCACATCTACTGATTTAATCTGCTTTTCATCTTTATTTTTGCCACCCACCTCAATAGTAATTCTATTATTAACTATAAAATCAGCTTTCTCAGCAGTATGAATGGAGTTGTTAACAGAAATTTGATTGGCAAAATAAGTTTCACGGATTGAGCCCACTTTGTTATCCAGTGCCAAACCACCGTTGATTGCTTGCAGTAAATTAGTATTATTCATGAAAATTTTGCCAGGCTTTCTCATCAATTTCATACCATGAGCTTGGGGGTAAACATTATTAATCAACCCCGCCTGTTGCAGATATTCAAATCCGTTATAAACAATATCTCTTCCAACCTCAAGATTTTTTGATATTTTATCTATATTTGGTTTTAGACACGTTGCTGTTGCAACCAACCACAGTAATTTCTTTAAAATTATAACCGTTCCTGGCTTAATGGTTTTTGCCGCAGGAATATCTTCTGAAATAATTTTTTCTATGACATTATTCACCTTCAATAAATACGTGTTCGTACCCTCCAAGAAAAAAGGATAAAAACCATGCCTTAAGTAATCATTAAAATGCTTTAGAATAGTTAACCCTCTAAAGCGTTCGGCTAAAACAACATGATTCAAGAAAACATCTTCGAGAATAAAAGGCTCTAAGTTTACAACACCTGCAAAATTCAAATACTCTCTGAATGATAAACCTGGTAGTTCGTGATAAACAACGCGTCGTGACAGGTCCCCTTTACTATGCCTCAACTCAATTGCAGAACTACCTGAAAAAATAATTTTTTTCTTTTTGAACGTATCAATAATATTTTTTATTTCAATCGACCAGTCAGGATATTTATGCACCTCATCAATATAAAGTGCCTCACCACCCAAATCAAAAAACTCACTAGCAATATTCAGTAAACCTCCTGATAGCACATGAACATTATCAGCAGAGATATATAAAGCGTTCTCTACGCTTTGATAGTTGTCTAGCAGATGCTGACAAAGAAGCGTGGTTTTACCAACACCTCGCGCGCCATAAATACATACAGCCTGCTCATTCCAGTGAATATGCTTATATAAAAACCGTTTAGACTTTCGATCCACTGTCGACATTAAGACTTGATGTAAATTGATTAACTCTTTTAACATTGTTGTCCTCTAGAAAAGTCAAAATAACCTTATTTTTGTATTATATAGAATACACTATTATAGCATTTTTGTATTCTGTAAAATACAAAAATAGACCAAAAGTGTATTTTACAAAATACACTTTTAAATGTTGCATATAAAACAATAGGTTATAGGCACCTTATTTCAACCTTTCGTAACTGATTTTATAACCCTACAACCTGTTGAAAAAAGGACCAAAATGCTGCAAGGTATGCATACGCTTAAACGTACGTTTTGATAGGGTCGACATCCCTTTTCAAATTAGATTGGTTAATTAAGAACACATATAGGGCTCTAACATGATAAAGATGACTACAGTAGAAGCTCGTGAGAATTTCTCCGAGTTGATTAACCAAGCCGCCTATGGCAATCAAAAGGTGATTTTGACCCGTCGTGGCAAACCACTCGTTGCTGTTCTTTCGCTGAAAGAATTGGAGCGCCTGGAAAACCAAGCAAACCAACAAGCAGCACCTGAAGCAATACGCGAAACGGCTGACGTTTAAACCCAAAAAACGCAGTTAAGCACGTTTTCTGAGTTAAATTACTCCGGCGTCACGTACGCCGCTGTAATACCACCATCAACGACAAATTCGGTGCCGGTAACGTAGGAAGAATCATCAGACGCTAGAAATAGCGCTGATTTCGCCATTTCTTCAGCTAATCCAAAGCGCCCCATGGGAATATGCACTAAACGTCGTTGCTTTTTCTCTTCTGTATCTAAAAACTTCATAAGCAACTCTGTTTTCAGAGGCCCTGGGCATAACGCATTTACACGAATATTATCACGCGCATGTAATACCGCCAGCTCTCGAGACATCGCTAATACGCCACCCTGGCTGGCGGTATAAGCAATCTGCGGTGTAGCAGCACCCAGCAAAGCAACAAACGATGCGGTATTAATAATCGAACCACCACCTGAAC
>JAJFJO010000054.1 GCA_021774015.1 Gammaproteobacteria bacterium | reverse complement strand
TAGGTGGCTTTGTCGGGGATTTTGGCGCGCCCGGAAGGATTCGAACCTCCGACCGCCTGGTTCGTAGCCAGGTACTCTATCCAGCTGAGCTACGGGCGCATTTCTGTGAGCGGTAGATCTTACTGATTCCAAACACTATTGTCTAGTGCTCTTTATTTTTTGGCGGAGAGGGAGGGATTCGAACCCTCGATGGAGTGTTTAGCCCCATACTCCCTTAGCAGGGGAGCGCCTTCAGCCGCTCGGCCACCTCTCCTTGACTCAATGCAGATCATAGCATGTCATTTCAACACACGAGCCTCAACATCAAGGCGAACGATAATACCATCAACTTAAGAGAATTTGAACACGGTATTTTTTGATCAGTTCTTGCGGGTAGTTGTAGCTGGCTTGGCAAAAAACGTGCCTTTAGGAAGCTAGCGGTTTTAAATCCTGCGCTAACGCTTAGGTTCCGTATCAAGCGCGTACCTTAAGATTCATCACAGAGAAGTCGTCATATACTTCGGAGAGCCTGCAGTAGTATCATCAGAATCCGGGTCCAGAGCTGGGTCAGAAGCTTCTGGATCATCGTTGACCCCTAAAGCTCTTTCAAGTCCGCCAAATTGACTACGGGTAGCGCGCCTAGCCATAAGCTCAGCAACATGCAACGCTCTTGCTCTTTCAGCAAGCGGTCCATCATCCACCCCTTCCAGGGGGGCGGCAACAAAAAAAGACGAGGCTGCTCTAGATGAAACATGTTTAGACCTTCTACGCTCCATAGTTGATGCAGTCCTCTCATCAAGAGCACGCTTATGACCAAAAGGCATACCTGAGTCACAAAACCTTCTTTCAAAGTGATTAGCGTCGCTCTCCGAAGGTGGTGTAACGCTTGACAGGCCAGCAGCCGTTCCAGCAGTTGAATCATCTAGAGGTACGCCCCCACCTGCCGTATTTCCCAGAAAAGTTGGAAGAAAAGCTTTAAACTTGTCCATATCAGCATCAGTAGCATCAGTAACACCAGCAGCAACATCAGTAACACCAGCAACATCAGTAACACCAGCAACAGTAAAACCAATATTGTGCTCCATAGATTTTGGCTGTTGTGGGATAGTCACGCCAGAGTCAGCAGGCAACTCAAATCCAGAAGAAGCCGCCTCAGAAGCGTCTGATAAACCGAGGGAATCAGCAGCAAACCCTTCTAGAATACCTTTTTCCATTCCACTATCCTCAAGATATTTCTTGAAATTAGCTAAACTGCCAAGCATTTTTATGTTAAGACTCAGTTTCAACAAACGCAACTCACCTGAAAAATTCCGCGACGTATCATCCGGATGTAATCCAAACACCGATTCATCAGTAGGAGTATTTGATAAAGCGCGTTCTAGACTCGCGTTTAGGCTTTTAGTTAAAGCCGCTAAGTCCGCACGTACCTCTTTGTATAATTGAGCCAACTTTAAATTTTTTGCTACTCTATTTTTAAAAAGTGGTCCAGTGAGTGTGTCATGAAGCGATTTTTCTCTATCAGGCTTACAAATTGTTGCTTGCAACTGCTGTTCTGCAGCTGATACCGCTTCTTTAAATTGTGCAGTTTTAACAACCCCAATTGCCTCTGTTTGCTCATCAATTTGTGAAGTTAACGCATTTAAAAAGATAAAAAAACTAGCGATAGTGGTTTCAGACCCACTATCATCACGCTCTGGTTGAACAGCATAATTAGGCTCTTCAGCTTTACCCGCTTTGCCTCCTCCTTCTATACGTGCTCCAGACTCTAATGCTACTCTCATAATTTCTACCAACTTAATTTAATTCTGAAATTTATCTTATTGTAAAATACCAATATTAAAGAAATATTAAAAAATAGTGAAAAAAGTGAAAAAACCGCTTAAATATCGCGGTTTTTATAGGTAACTCAGGAAAAGCTGGAAAATAAGGAAGGAGTAATAGTGAAAAACTCTAAAAATCACCAGAAAAAGTTTATTTATGGTTCTCTTAAGGTTTTAGGAGAATAATAGTTCCTATAGATTTGTTTTTAAGAAAAGAAAAATGATTTAAGTAGATACCTCAAAAACAGCAGGGAACCAAGTATCTCGTTGAAAGACCGAAGCTATCGGAGATACAACGAGATAGCTGGATGGCAACACTCAGCGAGATACTTGGCTTCTTGGTTAAACCAAAAAACACAGTTGAGTCATATAGAAGCTGAATAATTACCGTTTAACTATTACCTTCCTCAGGCTCTTCACCAGAGCTCGAGTGCGTACCACCCCTCTCTGCTTGAATGCGCTCGTAAATTTCTTCACGGTGAACAGTAATATCTTTGGGGGCATCAATGCCTAAACGAACTTGATTTCCCTTAATACCTAAAACTGTTACTTTTACATCATCACTAATTATTACAGACTCGCTTATGCGTCGTGTAAGAATGAGCATCATATCTCTCCTTTATCCTGGTTATTCCGTCGCCTCCCAGGCCCAACTCCATACAGGAAAGAATAGTACATATTTTGGGTTTTGCTAGTTACTGCGAATATGCGGTACAAGTGGGGTTGTTGTTATATTGGGGGTTACGCCTCTTCAGGGCTTATGTTATGCGGTAATTCTTTACCCAGCCTTGCGTCGCTTGCTCCTTAGGACTGGGCTCTACAGGTTGGACGCTTTCGGCGTTATGCAAAGGAAGGGTTGTGGTGTTATTAGAGATTAAGAAGCTTTATCAAGATCAAAAATACTATGCAAAGTACGTACCCCAAGCTCGAGGTATTTCTCATCGATGATAGTAGAGATGGTCACCTCAGAAGAGGTGATCGAATGGATGTTAATGCCCTCTTCGTTTAAAGCATGCATCATGGTAGAAGCCACGCCCGCGTGAGAGGTCATGCCCATGCCTACCAACGATAATTTCGCGATACTGTCATCACCAATTACCTCTCGCACATTCATCGCCTGTGCCAAGTTATTCGCAATCGCTAGGGTTTCTGAAAAATCATCGGAGTGCACAGTAAAACTCACATCCATCGCACCGTCTGCTTGCGGCACGTTTTCCATCAACATATCCACATCAATCGAGGCAGAACATAATGCATTAATAATATCTGCAGAGCACTTTGGACCATGCGGCATACCCAGCATCGTTAGCTTAGCCTGCTTCTTATCACAAGCGATGCCTGAAACAAACGGCACTTCACGTTCCAATGTAGCTGTAATCAATGTCCCAACACCCGGCTCAAAGGTCGATAAAACACGTAGAGGCACGTTGTGCTTATGCGCATACTCTACCGATTTTATTTGCAGCACCTTGGCGCCCAAGCGTGACATCTCTAACATTTCATCAAACGTGATCTGTGTAAGAGGTTGAGCTGCCTTTACGACGCGCGGGTCGGTCGTATAGACCCCCTTCACATCCGTATAAATCTGACATTCGTCCGCCTGCAATGCTGCAGCGATTGCGACAGCTGTAATATCTGACCCCCCACGGCCTAACGTGGTGATGTGCCCTGCCGCATCAAGCCCCTGAAAACCCGTGATAACAGGAATGAAGCCCTCGTTTAAATCCTCACGTATTTCTTTAGGATTAACATCTATGATGCTAGATTTTTTATGAACACTATTGGTTTTAATGCCTGCTTGTCGACCGTTAAAGGACCTTGCCGGATAGCCACTCGCTGTTAGCAACATACTCAACAAAGCCGCCGACACCTGCTCACCCGACGAAACAAGAGCATCATATTCACGCGGCGCAGGCTGTTTTGAGATTTGATCGGCAAGTTCTATTAGGCGATCTGTTTCTCCATTCATCGCAGAGACAACAACAGCAACGTCATGCCCTTCATCACGTGTCGCTTGAATGATGCCGGCGACTTTTTTAACGAGCTCCGGATCAGCCAAAGAGCTACCACCAAATTTCTGAACAATTAATGCCACGAGTCTTTCCCTAGTCCTTCCCAGTTTTTATGCGCTGTTCCACCCATTGTGACACAGATTGTAGCGCCCCAGGTAGGCCCTGTAAGTCAGTGCCACCACCTTGCGCCATATCAGGGCGTCCGCCGCCTTTACCACCAACCTGATGTGCCACTTGATTTAAGAGCTCAGTAGCGTTGAAATAAGATAAACAATCCTTGCTAACCCCCGAAACTAAAATGATTTTATCATCCTTAGTGCTCGCTAAAATGACTGCTGCTTTGCCTAACTGCTGTTTGACTTTATCTACGGTCTCTCGCAATGTGTCTCGCTCAACATCACCCATATCCATTGCTAAGACTTTAACACCGGATATCTCAACCGCTTCATCTACCAAAGAACCACTTTGATGGTGCGCCAATTTTTGTTTCAATTGAGACACCTCTTTCGAGAGTACCTTGCTCTGATCTGCTAGCTGTTGTAATTTTTCGACAACATTATCACGAGACGCTTTCAAGATCCCACTCAGCTGTCTTAGCTGCTCTGATTGTTGCTCCACCCAAAGAATCGCCTCATTACCTGTCACCGCCTCTATACGCCGCACACCAGCAGCAACAGCCGCCTCACTGGTAATCTTAAACAGCCCAATATCGCCCGTTTGATGGACATGCGTACCGCCACACACCTCCATAGAAAAAGCACCCATTTTGACCACACGTATTTTTTCAGCGTAACGTTCGCCAAATAATGCTAGCGCCCCCATTTCTTGCGCGCCCTCTATCGTAGTTTCTGTTACATCGGTCGAGATGTTAGCGCGGATCTCTTGATTGACTAATCGTTCAATCGCTGTCAACTCTTCAGGAGTCAGCGGCTTCGGATTAGAAAAATCAAAACGCAATCGTGATGACTCAACTAGAGAGCCCTTTTGCACAACATGCTCACCAAGCACGCGGCGTAAAGCTTCGTGTAATAAATGAGTTGCAGAATGATTTAAAACCACTGCTTTACGTGATTCATCAACTTCACAACGCACTTTGTCTTGAGTTTTTAACACACCTTCTTGTACTTCACCAAAGTGCAAGTACGCTTTGCCCTGTTTTTTAGTATCAGTAACGCGAAAATGTCCTTCGTCAAAATATAAATAGCCTCGATCACCCACCTGGCCACCCGACTCTGCATAAAACGGTGTACGATCCAACACCACAATGCCCGGCTCACCTTTGACTAATTCAAGCACTGGCTTTTCATCGGCCAATAACAACGTCACTTGGCCCTTGTCAATCATACGCTCGTAACCCGTAAACTCTGTCTCACCCGTCACTCGTAAACTTGACGTTGGATCCATAGCAAACTGCGCCGATGCCTGCGACATCTCGCGCTGCTTAGCCATCGCTTCTTCAAAACCGGTGTAATCGAGTATTAAGTTTTGTTCACGAGCAATATCTGCCGTGAGGTCTGGTGGGAACCCATAAGTGTCATATAATTGAAAGACAACTTTACCTGGAATTTCGTTGCTTTTGAGGCCCGCAATAGATTGATCTAATATCTTAAGACCTTTCTCTAACGTTCTGGAAAATTGCTCTTCTTCTTGCTGAATAATTTCTTCAATAATTTTTTGTGACTTCTTCAATTCAGGGTACGCACCCCCCATCACATCCACCAATGCCTGCGTGAGCTTATAGAAAAATGAATTATTTTGACCTAGTTTACAGCCATGACGAACTGCACGCCGGATAATACGCCGCAATACGTAACCTCGACCTTCATTCGAAGGGTGCACACCATCAATAATCAAAAATGCAGTTGAACGAATATGATCCACAATGACGCGCATAGATTTGTTTTCAAAATCTTTACAATCAACGAGTTTAGATAATTCCCTCAACAAGTGCTGGAACAAATCGATATCATAATTATCATGCACGCCCTGTATCACCGTTGCGATACGCTCCAACCCCATTCCCGTATCCACACACGGTTTTGGCAGTGGTGTCAGCTCACCATGAACATCACGGTTATATTGCATAAACACCAAGTTCCAGATTTCTACATAGCGATCACCATCTTCTTCTGGCGTACCTGGAGGTCCGCCCTCAACATCAGGCCCATGATCATAAAAAATTTCCGTACACGGTCCACAAGGCCCAGTATCACCCATAGACCAAAAATTATCTTTCTCACCACAGCGTGAAAATTTCTTAGGGTCGATCTTCATTTCATCCAACCAAATATCTTCACTCTCTTGGTCTTCGCGAAATACAGTTACCCACAAACGCTCTGCCGGAATCTGTAAATCTTCTGTTAGAAATTCCCAGGCAAATTGAATAGCTTCGCGCTTAAAGTAATCCCCAAAACTGAAGTTACCCAGCATCTCGAAAAACGTGTGGTGTCGTTTGGTATAACCCACCTGGTCCAAATCATTATGCTTGCCGCCAGCACGCACACAACGCTGCGAACTGGTCGCTCGGGTATAAGGGCGCTGCTCAACACCTAAAAACGTTTCTTTAAATTGCACCATTCCCGCATTCACAAACAACAATGTGGGGTCATTTTGTGGCACCAACGGGCTGCTGGGCACAACGGAATGCTTATTTTTCTTGAAGTAATTTATAAAAAGATCTCGTACTTCACTGGTTTTGTTGTTTTTTATCATAACATTTCTTGTTCTTTTGGTAGGTTGCACAATAGATTGTGAATCAAGCTAGCACCAAATCCACGTTGCAATAAAAAGCGCATTTGTCGCGCATACTCTTTTTCATCAGTGGGTGCCTGCTGATATTTCTTCTGCCAAACAGCCTCAAGTTGTTCTAACCAATAACTTTCATCAACAGAAAGGTGTTGTTCAATTAAATCAGCAGCAATACCATGTTGGTAGAGCTCTGCCTTAATACTGATTGGACCATGCCCTGCTCTCGTGCGACTGCGAATATACGCTTCCGTATATCGCACATCACTCTGCAAGCCTTCCTTTGTTAAACAGTCAATAACAGCATCAATTTCATCTTCTTCATAAGACTTTGCAATCAGGCGACTGCGCAAATCCGCCCGCGAA
>JAJFJO010000053.1 GCA_021774015.1 Gammaproteobacteria bacterium | reverse complement strand
TGGTGGCGGCTTCTTAGATACAGTGAAAATTTTATTTTGGCGCTTGGATTTTACTTTTTGCTGAGTTTTTGCTGTGGTTTTTGCCATTGCAGGTAAAAGCACACACGAGGAGCATAAGGTTATAACAACCAGCCCTGAGGTGTGATTTAAAATTTGGCGCAATTTAATTGGCACAGCAATCCTTGCCTTTATACGGTTTAATCAGTTTTAATTTTTTTAATGAAGCCTAGATAGTCCGTGTTTAAAACAACCGGGGTATTATATTTTAGTTTTAATGTCCACGTGTTGCCCGCATACAAGCGGCGAGGCTTGATGCTAACACATTTTTTCTCAAAACACTGTTTTCCCCCAGAAACCAACACATTCGTATTACCTGTATTAGTGACTATCAGTTTCTTGCCCACACGACTTTCTTTTAATTCTGGCTTGCCCACCGCAGCCCTCACCATCGCTAAAACGTCATAGGCCACTAGAATATGAATACCAATTTTATCTTTTTTAGTCTGTATCGATGTTGGTATTAAACTACCCGCCACAGGAGCGATGGTAACCCGATAAATTCTATCCTCTGCCCCGGGTTTTTTGGTGAGCATAAAACGCACTTCCCGCCTCTGATTAGCTGGGATCACCAATTTGTTTGGTGTCACTAGCAATCCCATTTTAGCTGGGTTGGGGATGTGCACCGCCTTTTCTCGCTTCGTACCAGGATGGGTGATCAATCGTGCTGTGGCTGTCACATAAACAGTGGTCTTGCCCGTATTAATTACCAAAACATCCTGCCTGGGCAGCTGCCCGGCTTTGAAATTAAGAATAATCGGCGTTACAGAAATTCCCGCCACCGCTTGACCCAGCAATAGCAGCACGCCAGCAATAGTCAGCCCTACCCTAGACATAAGATTCCCTCTAAACCAGTTAATACGGGTGCTATTTTGCCTTATTTTAAGAAAATACGGAAGGTGTTAGGGGAATAATGAATCAAAATTAGTGAGCTTAAGGGGTGTTTATCGAGCCGATGCTCTTCATCGTGGTCGGCAGTAGTGATATATTAGGTTTCCTGATACATTTCAGGCTTACACACAACACCAACATACTTGCCCCCGTAATCTCGATGTTGACCCAAGAAACACTGCCCTCAAGCGTCTGTCCTAACTATAGGATAAAATCCCTTGTTTGCAAGAAAATAATGTTCTTGACAAACGCCCAAAAAATCGTGAGAAATTTAAACGTTACGCTTAATTACAACACCAAGACAACACCAAACAAAATCGTTATACTATTTTAAAAATAATGTAGGACCCAGGTAGGATACTAGGCATGACGGATTCACAAACACCACCACAACCCCTATTCGACACACTAAATCAACATGTCGAAAACAAAACTCAACAGATCAATAAAAACTATTCCTATGCTGCCGATTTCAAAATCGCATTTGAATTTTTGTACAGCTATCGCGGCAGTGAAGCTACCTATAACTCTTACCGACGCGAACTGGAAAAATTTTTGCAGTGGAGCTGGACTATTAGCAAAAAATCAATTGATCAAATGACACGACAAGATATCGAAGCCTATGTTGAATTTTGCCAAAACCCACCGCTGCATTGGATCGGAACTAAAAATGTAGCACGTTATCTCAGTAAGTCGGGTGAACGCGTTCCCAACCCACACTGGAGGCCCTTCGTCGTTAGCATTTCCAAAATTGCACACAAACGCGGAATCAACCCTAATCCAAAACAGTACACATTATCACAAAATGCCACTCAAGCTATTTTTTCTATTTTAGGTAGCTTTTATGGCTATCTAATCCAAGAAAACTATATCGCACACAACCCTGTCACACAAATTCGTCAAAAAAGTAAATATTTGCGCAAACAACAAAATACAACCATTATTCGCAAGCTCAGTGAATTGCAATGGGTCTATGTTATAGATACCGCAGAAAACCTATCCGGAAAAGAACCAGCAAAACACGAGCGCACATTATTTATTATGAATGCATTATACGGTATGTATTTACGAATTTCTGAATTAGCGGCCAGCCAGCGATGGGTGCCACAAATGGGGCACTTCCATAAAGATTCTGACAATCATTGGTGGTTTACCACCGTCGGTAAAGGCAACAAGCAGCGTGATATAGCCGTTAGCGATGACATGCTATCTGCTTTAAAACGCTATCGCCAGAGTCTCGGCTTATCTATCTTACCGACGCCAGGCGAACTAACACCGCTCATTCCAAAAACCTCAGGCAAAGGACCTATTAACAGCACGCGACAAATACGCAGCATTGTACAAATGTGCTTTGATGCTGCTGTTGATCGCATGATGTCAGATGGTATGCAGGAAGATTCCGAGGAATTAAAAGTTGCCACTGTGCATTGGCTGCGCCACACTGGCATATCAGAAGATGTGAAAACCCGTCCTCGCGAACACGTGCGTGATGATGCGGGACATGGTTCTAGTGCCATTACGGATAAATACATTGATGTCGAGCTGCGTGCGCGACACCAATCAAACCGGAAAAAGAAAATTAACCCGCACAAGGCGTAGCTGTGATTCACAGAAGCATGTCATCCCTGAACTTAGCATTTGTTGGCGAACTTGCGAGCCTTACAAATAGTTGTATCCGGGATCCATGATTTAAAAGCAAAGCTATGATTGAGCACTCAACCACTCTTCTTCTGCTTTCTCAAGCTCTTTCTGCAATGCTTTTTGTTGCTCAAATAATGTTTCTCGCTCTGCAGAAAGAGTTGCATCATATATTTTAGGATCATTGAGCTTATCAACAATATCTTTTAGCTCAGCTTCCAACTTTGTAATACGTTTTTCCAGCGCAGCCACTTTAATCGGATTGGCTTTTTTAGATTTCACAACTTCTGCTGGTTTTTCGATGACATCTTTGTCAGGCGCACCTGATTTTTGCCGCACTCGATAATATTCCAACACCCAGCGCTTATAATCATCTGTGTCACCTTCAAACAACTTTAAAGATCCATTTGAAACCAACCACAAACGATCCACACAATTATTAATGAGATAACGGTCATGCGATACAAGTACCAACGCACCTTCAAAACTTTGCAACGCCATCGTCAGCGCCATACGCATTTCTATATCCAAATGGTTAGTTGGCTCATCAAGTAATAATAAATTAGGTCGCTGCCAAACAATCATCGCAAGGGCCAACCGCGCCTTCTCACCACCCGAAAAATGCCCAACATCTTTTAACGCTTCATCTC
>JAJFJO010000052.1 GCA_021774015.1 Gammaproteobacteria bacterium | reverse complement strand
CAGGCGCTTCTTTTGCTAGATGTATTATATTTATATACTTCTCTTCAATTGTGAGTGACGTTTCAAGATAAAAATAGGGTCCTCCATGCTGAATTGATCTCGAATACTTCGAATGGTACCTTCAGGCCAGCCATAAACGGTATCTGTTTCAAAGGTTGCCAGCATAATACTCTCGGGTGTAGTAGATAGCTAATGATGATGGCCGGCACATTTTTGGTATCGTCAGTAGGGGTTGTTGCAGGGTTTTCAAGGTATACCAAGAAAAAAGACTTAATGTTTCTTGTTGTAACCTGAGAAAATGTTATGGTTTGACCGGTTATATCCTGAGGAATGAGGCATATTGCTGCTTGATACTAAAAATGAAGGATATATTGATTTGGTGTTGAGTGTTGGTGTGAGACTGTAAACAGCCTTATATATCCAAGATCCCCCCCGTTTTTTTTAACGCTCTGGATTTTGGGTAACTCGCTTGCGCTCGTTTTCAGGGTAACATGCTTGAGTAGTTACCTTAAGTTATGATTAAGGGTATGGTTTTTGTACCGTTCCCTCATTAAAATTAACAATCGTTTTTTTGATGTATTTTCTAGATTTAGATTTCAATTAAAGATAGCTTAAGGCTAGATTAAGGGTGAAGCAATTTGCTGATGTGGTTGGTTTTTGATCTGGACGATGAGTGTATGTTGGTGATAAAGTTCCTAAAGGTGGTTTTTGTACTGAATTAAAAATCGCAGTAATGTTGCAAAATATACGTGCTAATACAATAGATTAGTTTGATAGTACTTCTGTTTGTGTTTAGGAATAAATAATAAAGTAGGTTTAAATTATGTCTAGATCCTTTTTTCAGGCCCCGCAACAAGTACAACAAGGCCTTCCTGTAGGCACAGTTCCTTCTGATTTTCGGCCTGATGCTCAAGAGGCAGTTGATATTGACGCTGATGCCGGTGCTAGTGCTGCCGCTGCCGCTGGTGCTGGTGCTGGTGCTGATGCCGGTGCTGCCGCAGGCCCAGATGCTTCGCCTGAGGTTTCTGAAGCTGGTAGTACAGGTTCAGGAGAAAGAACAGCTAGTAAAAGAGATCAAGAAGACAAAGAGCTTTCAGGGCATAAAAAACAAAAAGGTACAAAAGCTAGAGTAGAGCAAGAATCAGGACTAAATTATATTTTCAAGAGTAATACCGGACTTTTTCCGGTTGTTCAAGTGCTTGCAGGTCACCTTTCACCTTTTAATTTGGCAAGGCTATCACAAGTTTCAAGAGCATCCCGTGGGGCACTTATTAATAATTTCTTTTGGATTGACAAGCTAGATAGACTTTCTAATAGCAGTGGCTGCCAGTTGTACAAAAGTGCTGATTTTCCAGAGGGTACATTGAAAGTAGTTTATGGTGTTTTGATAAAATCATATAAAGTTTTGTCATACTATCAATATGGATATGGAAGATTCATGCGATATTGGCAATTTCATGTGCTAGAAATTGCAATATTGAGTGGGAATGTAGATTTATTTACTAGCTTGAATAAAGAAAGCTGTGTATTGGTTGCAAATTCTCAAATACAGTGGCAACGATTCCTGTTGTGTGCTGTTATTTCACATTCAACTGAAATGTTGAAGTGCATTTTAGGTAAAGCTCCAGAAAATATAAAACAAAATATTCTTTTTGCTGAAGACTGTTTTTCTATGCGAGCAGTAAGGTATTTAAATAATGCTGAAAATATTCAGCTCATTTCTAGTTACGTATCAGGGGGTCCAGATGAGGCACCCACGCCGGCGATAGGCGGTATAAGCGGTGCTGATCCAAAAACATATAATTCTCTCTCTGGGCGGAGTGGTGTAAGTGTCGATACTAGCCAAGCACCTTCTTCGCTAGTAGGAGAAGTGCGATACGCCACTTTGCTTAGTGCAATTGAAAAAGGGGATCAGACAATATTGAACACTCCTGGTTTTCTCCCCCAGGGTTCAGATTTGCAAGCTATTTTAAAAAGTAATGCTGGTGTTATCGCTTTTGAAAAAGCGGTAGATGAAGGGCATGTTGACGTCATTTTATGGGTGTGGGATCAGCTACCCTCCAGTTGCAGTGAAATTTTAGGCTATGTTTCAGATAGAATTTTAGAGAAAGAGAATATTAATAGCTTGAAGTATCTACTGGATTTTCTGTTACAGGATGCACGGGAAAAAAAGTTGTGCTTCCAAGAATTTAATTTGAGTAAGCTTGATTCGCAGAAATTTGCAAGAATTTTGAATTCGCTAGAGTATAAGTATAAAAAGATTTTTATAGATCTAAGTGAACTAGATGCATTCAATGATGGTGCATCATTTGAATTTGCTGAGGCAATGATAACGTTTTGGAGAGAGCAAGAAAGTGATGGTTATAAGCCTGCTGATGAAAAATTAGAATGTGCTGCGGGGGGAGCGAGGCAAGCAGGGGTTCTGTCAGATGGTTGTCTTGCTCATCTTAAATGGTTATTTGATGCGGCGGTACGTAGCAGATCTTCTACTGAGGTTATCGAGATTCTAGATCTTATTTTCGGATTTATTCAGGATGCTGAGCAAAAAAAATCATTCGTACGTGAGCCAAGTGCTATCAATTATGGATCTATATGCATATGCCCTGCCATTTATTATTGTGATGTTTCTGTGTTAATACAGTTGTTAAGTGTTTTTTCAACTGACGACGAGAAGGAAGAAGTCATTGCAATAGCTTATCCGATCTATGACAATGATGAAATGTGTACTCCAATGACAGCAGCAATTTATGGGGGAAATGTAAACGTATTTGACTTACTGGTTCAAACAATTAAAGATAAAGATGCGCTGATAGCCGCATTAAAATTCGAGGACTACAGCGCTTTAATATTTAAGATTAGAAGTTTATCGAATAATAGGTATGTTGATATAGGTGAAATTGATTCATTTATTTATATGTTTAAGAAAGTATTTGCAATTTTGGAGTTGCCTGAAGAGAAAACTGAATTCTTAAAAGCTGAAAATGGTGCTTTCCTGTCATGCGCAGTTAAAGCTGGATATTCACAACTTTTGATGTTGATAATAGAGTCTCTTGATGAGGTAGAAATAAAAGATGAGGTGGTGGCACTTTGTGCGTGTGACCAGAGTGTTGAGTCATTATTAATAGAAGGTGCGTGGTGCAAAAATCCAGAATTTATCGTCACTTTGTTGCTTGCTTTTCCTGATATGATTAATGAAGTATTTACGGGACTGCTTTTAAAACACCAATCATTGTCTTCATCTGAGATGGGGTATATTTCTTGCTGCAGTACGACACCAAGTATTTTATTTTATGCTCTGGCTAAAAAAGATTTTAAAGTTGCGATAAAGTTACTTTCTCAGCTTGAGGATAGATATAAGGAACTTGTGTTAGAAGATTTTTCAAAACCCTACCGAATGGAACTTGAGAAATTATCTAATGCTATTATTGGAATGCCTTCGTTGGGGACTGGTGGAGCCACCGCCGCTGCTGCTGCAGCCGTCGCCGGATCATTTGGGCTTGGCTAAAACAGATCTTCCTGGGTTAAAATGTGATGAAAATAACCCAGTTCAAGAAGAGGATCACTTGCACCAAAGCGCGAGATTAAGGCTTTTTCTAGCATATACCCTCGTGGCAATTTGATTAAGTTACACTTGCGCTCAACATCGTGTACAACATTAATCGGAATTGCTTGATTGGTATATTTGATTTCACATAGCGTAATGACATGGTCGCTACGTAAAAAAAGTAAATCAATCTGGAATCCCGGGTCGCCTTTGTGGAAATAAGGCCCCCAGCTCATGACATAATCACTAAACCCCATTTTTTCTGCTAAACGTAAGGCATTTTTAAAACAAAAATTTTCAAATGCATAACCTAACCATACTTCCCATTTAGGTTTAACGAGCTGGTTGAATAAGTTTCGGGTTTGGTTGTTTTGGATCAACTGCCTATTGGGAGCAATATATTTAAAATAAAATCGCAAATATTCATCGGTTAGTTTATATTTTTTCAGTTTGGTTTTTTCATTTTTGTTATAAGGAATATAATCATCAATTAGCAGTGCTTTTTTGAGATTGTCGAGATACGATTTTACGCCACCACCAGATGGCATTTTTAATTTATCTGCAACTTCGCCGAGTGTCATCGGCCGATCTTTTAAGTTATTTGCAATAATTTCATAGGTGCGATACTCTTTAAATTGGCTGTAAAAAATACGCTTATACTCATTAATGAAGGGGCTACCACTAGTGAAGAACAATTGATTCATGTTTTGTTCGAAAGATTCATTTAGATTAATCGCATTAAGGTAATGAGGAATGCCGCCAAGTATTAATGCGTAACGCAATATTTCGTCTTCACTCCGTTTTTTACCCAACAATTCGAGTATGTAAATAGATCTGTGTAAATGACTTCAGTCAGGCACGGTTTTAGGCAATTATTTCAAGCTGCCTCATCGCCATCTACGATAGCAAATATTTTAGCGCAATAAAATCTAAAATTAAAAAAATT
>JAJFJO010000051.1 GCA_021774015.1 Gammaproteobacteria bacterium | reverse complement strand
AGCACAAGTAGCTAAAGCACTTGCCGATGAAGCGGGGCAATCTATTGATGCTATCAATCAGGTGACCGTGTCTGAACATGCAAAAAATATTGCTGAGCAATTATCTACAAGTGAGAAAGCCGCTATTTTTATCGGTAATGTAGGCATGCAGCATCTTCACGCTGCTGCGATACGGAGTTTGTGCCAAACAATAGTAGAGCTCAGTGGTGCGCAGCTATCATTACTTACTGATGGTGGCAATTGCGCGGGTGCGTGGTTAGCGGGCGCTATTCCTCATCGCGGTGCAGGGGCTCAAATATTAAGCACGCCGGGTTTACAGGCTAAAGAATCGTTAACAACCAAACCTGCTAAAATATATTTATTGTTGAATCTTGAACTTGAAAACGATAGTGCCTATGCAGAGCAAGCGCTTAAGGCGTTAGGGAAAGCAGCGTTGGTGATTTGTTTAAGTAGTTATGTCACACCAGCCATGGAAGATTACGCGGATTTTATTTTACCGATCACCCCGTTTACTGAGACCCAAGGGTCTTATGTAAATAGTGTAGGCACTTGGCAAGAGTTTTCACCGTGTAGCGTTCCGGCAGGTGACTCTAAACCTGGTTGGAAAGTGTTGCGTGCAATTGCTAGCTTTTTAGATTTGCAGGGCTTTGAGTATCACACCATTACGGCACTGCGTGATGAGATTAAAACGTGTGTTGATAATGCTCCGGCGTTGCAGCAAAATTTTACGTGTGAACAGCTACCGGCTTTGCCAGAAGGTCTGTGCCGTTTAGCGCCGTGGCCGATGTATCGCAATGATCCGTTAGTACGTCGAGCAGAGGCATTGCAAGGGTGTATCACTGAACAGGAATGTTCCGCAGAAATAAATAGTGCGACTGCGCAGCAATTACAATTGCATCAAGGCGATCTTGTTAGAGTAAAACAAGGTAATGGTAGTGCCATTTTACCGATATCTATAAATAATGCGGTGGTTGATCATGCTGTGATTATACGCTCAGGGCTTGAGCAAACGTCAGGTTTTGGTGAAGCGATGGCGGCAGTGACATTAGAGAGGGAAGTGCAGTGACACATCAATTGATTGAGTTAATTTGGATTGTGATCAAGATCGTTTGTATCTTAATTCCGTTATTTGTCGCGGTTGCCTATGTCACCATGTTTGAACGTAAAGTCATTAGTTATATGCAAGGTCGTATTGGTCCCAATCGAGTGGGTCTTCGCGGCATCGGCCAGCCTCTTGCTGATACCATGAAGCTTTTATTTAAAGAGGTCATCACGCCTTCTGCATCCAGTCGTTTTTTATTTTTTATTGCGCCGATGTTGGCGATTGGGCCGGCATTAGCGGCGTGGGCGGTGATTCCTTTTTCGAAAGGTATTGTGCTCGCGAATATTGATGCGGGTTTATTGTATATTTTTGCGATGACATCCATCGGTGTTTATGGGGTATTGGTTGGTGGTTGGGCATCCAACTCCAAATATGCATTCTTGGGGGCATTACGTTCTACAGCACAAACGGTGTCGTATGAAATAGCTATGGGGTTTGCCTTGGTGGCGTTGCTGATGTTGGCAGGTACTATGAATCTATCCCAGATTGTTTTAAATCAGCAGGGTGGTGTTTGGCATTGGTATTGGATTCCTTTATTTCCAGTGTTTGTGGTGTATTGGATTTCTGCTGTAGCAGAAACTAATCGTGCACCTTTTGATGTGGCGGAAGGTGAGTCAGAAATTGTTGCAGGTTTTCACGTTGAATATTCAGGTATGGCATTTGCGTTGTTTTTCTTAGCTGAATACGCCAATATGATTTTAGTATCTGGGTTGGCTGCATTATTATTTTTTGGTGGTTGGTTATCACCGTTTGCAGGCATTCCTGTGTTGGGGCCCTTGTTTTCATGGGTTCCAGGTATTGTTTGGTTTGTGATGAAAATGTCTTTCTTTATCTATTTGTATTTCTGGATGAGAGCAACGTTTCCGCGTTACCGTTACGACCAACTAATGCACTTAGGTTGGAAAGTATTGATACCTGTTAGTTTGGTGTGGATCGTGGTTGTGGGTTTTCTAATGGAATTCCATGTTGGTTTATGGTTCAAGTGAGATAGATGATAATGGATTGGTTGAAAAGAAATATTAAACGTTTTACCTTGTGGGAGTTGCTTAAAGGTCTGCGCTTGACTGGCAGTTATTACTTTAAGAAAAAAACAACTATTCAATACCCTGAAGAAGAAACGCCTAGCTCTAACCGTTTTCGCGGTATGTTAGCTTTGCGTCGTTATCCGAATGGCGAAGAGCGGTGTATTGCGTGTAAATTGTGTGAGGCTGTGTGCCCAGCGAGTGCGATTACTATTGATGCAGGTCCGCGGGCAGAAGATGGTTCGCGTCGAACGACTAAATACGATGTTGATATTTTTAAATGTATTAACTGTGGTTTTTGTGAGGAAGCGTGTCCGGTGGATTCCATCGTATTGACGTCTGAGATGCATTACCATATTGCTGAGCGTGGCGATAACATTGCTACGAAAGAACAATTATTGGCGGTTGGCGACTGGTATGAAGAAAAACTCGCTAAAGATCGTGAATTAGATAGACCTTATCGTTAAGAGAGAGTGTGATGCAATTTCCAATTTATCAATTTGTTTTCTTTGTGTTCGCCATTATGACCATTGGGTCTGCTTTGATGGTGATACTTGTGCGCAACCCGGTTCACTCAGCTTTAAGTTTAGTGCTGACCTTTTTCAATTCCGCTGTTCTATGGATGCTGTTGCAAGCAGAATTTTTATCGCTCGTGCTTATTTTTGTTTATGTCGGTGCTGTGATGACGTTGTTTTTATTTGTTGTCATGATGATTAATGTTGATATTGCTAAGATGCGAGAGCAGTTTGTACGTTATCTACCGATAGGCGCTCTGTTTATGTTTGCTTTGGCGGCAATGTTGATTGTTGTTTATCGTGTTAAAGACTATGCCGCTGGAGCGACAACGTTGCCTCAAGTGCCCGCTAATTACAGCAATGTTAAGGCCATGGGGACATTGATGTATACGCACTATTTATTCCCGTTTGAGGTAGCTGCGGTGATTTTGATTGTGGCGATTATTGCGGCAATTGCTTTGGCGTTTCACGGTCGTAAGCCAGATGTTCGCTTCCAAAATTTGGCTCAGCAGCACCGTGTTAAAAAAGAAGATCGTTTACGTGTCGTTACCATGAAGGCGGAAAAGAAATGATACCATTAGATTATTACCTTATATTAGGCGCTATTTTATTTTCTATCAGTTTTGCTGGCATTGTGATCAATCGCAGAAATATCATTGTGTTATTGATGTCTATCGAGTTGATGTTGTTAGCGGTTAATACCAATTTCATCGCCTTTGCCAAGTACTTACATGCAGGTGCAGGTGAGGTCTTTGTATTTTTTATATTAACGGTGGCTGCTG
>JAJFJO010000006.1 GCA_021774015.1 Gammaproteobacteria bacterium | reverse complement strand
TGAACCTGCTGTTGTTAACAGTGCTTCAGAGTCAGCAAAAGGAACTTCGGCAGTTGAATCTGATGATAATAGCTCACAACAAGAGTTTGATGTCCCAGCTGATGGTAGCTGCCTGTTTTATGCGGTGATATTTAGCGTATTGTTGCCGGTGCTTAAAGACAATACGGTTTTTGAGCAGCGCTTTATTCAGCTGTTTGGTGATAGCAATAAACCGGGGTTGAATGATTTTAAACAAGAGCTTTTACACTATAAAGGCCAAGGCGATTTTTTTGTGGGATTAAAAGAACGCGCAGCGCAGTTTGAAGTATTAGTGGATATCGCCTTTCGTCAAAATGTCGTGCGTTTTATGCAAGTGCATAAAGCAGATTTTTTAGGTTTTTTTTCAGAAGGTGGGGATAGTTTTGATGCACGTATGCGTACAATCATCCAGCCCAGGGTCTGGGCGGATCAAACAGAAATTGAAGCGATCAGTCGGTTATTACACATTCAAATTCGAGTCAAAGAGAAACAAGCCGACGGCAGCTGGAAGGATTCTGCATTTCATGGTCAAGATCAAGGTTATGATTCAACCATCACATTAGGATTTACAGCCGCTGGTCATGAGGCTGGTGCGGCCAATAATCATTATCATTTTTTTATGGATCCTCAAGTGCTTGGATTAGCACCTAAACCCTCTGCTGATCATTGGATAGAGTTGCTGGGTGATGCTGATGATAATGTGCGTGCACAGGCGGCAGAGGCTTTAGGGAAGTTGGATGTGAGTTCGGATCCTCGAGTGGTAGAGGGGTTGCTGAAGCTGCAGGGTGATGCCAATAGTGATGTGCGTCGACAAGCGGCGGCAGCTTTAGAAAAGTTGGGTCTTGATAGAGATCCGCAAGTTCGAGATCATTTGTCTCATCAACCCGTGCATTTTAAAGAGGTGTTTTCTCAAAAAGGATTGCAGCCCATTGATATGCCTACTGCTGCAAATAATGTATTAATGGCAGTAGTAGTGAGGTTGTTCTTAGCGTCCTTAGCCCATATTGACCATTTTAAACGTCTTTTTTTGAGCTTTTTTGGTGATATCAACAGCAAAAAAATACCGGAATTTAAAGCTGTATTAGCGAAATATGATGGCACAGCTGGATTTTGGGATTCACACCAAGCTCTCGTTTATGATCTTATTAATACTGCGTGTCGACGACGGTTTATCGCTTATCTTACTGAACATCGTGCTGAATGTGCTCCTGATTATTCTAAGGGGGATGTTGATGGGCTGGATCGTTTAAGCCAACGACTTAAAGAACTGAATAATGCAGCTACAGACATCGATCCTGTCGATATGCCTGCCATGGGTCGCTGGCTTGGGATTCATATCGATGTATTGGAGCAGGTGTCTGAGCAGGAATGGCAGGGAAGTATGTCGGATGAGCCTACTCATCCAGATACAATCATTCTTGGGATTTGTCATTTGGATACTGTATCTGCTGATGGTAGTACTACTACAAGATCGTGTCATGTTTTTATTGAGCCGCGTTTTATACCTAAACTCTCAAAGATAGATGACTCTTTAGGAAATGCTGCTTCTGATCCAGATAAATTATTATTTAAGACAGATAACGTGATAGTGGATACATTGGTTACAGCTTTAAGAAAACAATACCAAGAAAAACTGACCGTCCCTTTTGTGATTGGGCGCAGCGAGATGGCGATCAAAGATGTGGATATTGATTTACAATTATCAGAACCTGATAAGTCATCAGATGCTCAACCGGAAAAAACTACAGTGGCTGAATCAACGGTGTATGATCGTCAAGAATTTCTTGACCCAGAGCAGCAAGCTCACGTTGATGCTTTACCACTTGACTGTTTATTTAATTCCCAGGGTACTAAGCCTTTTAAGCGAATTATAATTGAAGGCTCTGCCGGTATTGGTAAAAGTACGTTGTGTAAAGATATTGCGGTGCGCTGGTCACAAGGGAAGTTGTATAATGATCGTTTTAAGGTTTTGCTCTACCTACCCTTAAGGGACATGGACATGAAGCATCATTACCCACCATCAACATCTGATGGGCAGCCTGCTAGATATAGTGCGACTACTTTTTTATCTGGACATTGGGATCAAATGAGTGTGTTTGCATCAGAAGATGGAATGGGTGATATTGAATGCTGTGTGAGTGAAGATCAAAAAATACAATTATTAAAGTATGTAAAATCTCATTTGCACGATACACAGCGAAACCAAGATGTGCTATTTATTTTAGATGGACTCGATGAAGTTGATAGCAACCATCCTCTTCTTGCTGCATTACTACACTACCTTCCTTGTTATATTGCTACGCTGCGTTCCTGTGAATCATTAATGGCAACACCAGTGTTGAAAGCTTTTTTTGATGATCATAGAGATAATTTGCGGTATATTCGCTGTCAGGGTTTTAGCCAGTCACAACGGCGTGACTATATTGATAAATATTTCTCACAAGCTAAACGATACTCTAAAGCCAGTTCTCAATCATTAGATATAAAACAGCAACAATTAATAGCATGGCTTGATGATAATCCTAATATCACGGGATTATGTAGTGTTCCTATAAACTGCCAGTTACTCTGTTCGTATGTGGTGAATACTTCGCAACCGCTAACTGGTGCATTAACCATGACGCGACTATA
>JAJFJO010000050.1 GCA_021774015.1 Gammaproteobacteria bacterium | reverse complement strand
TGTATTAATGTGTTCTTCACATGCTGATAGGTATTGCTTCCCAAGCTGCTCTCGCTAAATTTGTTTAGCGCATTAAATGATTGTTTTACATGTAGTGTATCCTCACTGATAGGAAATGTATTGTCATATACCATATCTAGCAGCTTAAATAAAGGAGATTGCTCGCTATTGATTAGAGACAGTGATCTGACGGCTGATTGCAGATTGGTAAAGGGTTTTATGGTGATGTTAGAAAGTGTGTTACGCCACTGTTGTATATAGCGCTGAGAATAATGGCGCTGCATTTGAGATTCAATTCTGTTGCTGGGCTGAGATGTTTGGTTGCTGCTATCTAATCCAATTTCACGATTATCCTCTGCAACTTGTTTAGCAATTGAATGATATTGTTTTAGATAAATCTGTTGATAACCCGCGGCAGTATATAAAGCAGGGATAGGGTGTTTTTGTTGGCTGCTGTCAAAAACCGCGTTAAAATCAGCACCAATGGTGCTGGCAAAATCAATGTCTGGAGTATCACTGGCAATGGCTTTAAATGTTAATAAACCGTAGGCACGTTGGGCAGGAACAATTTCCTGTAGTTTTAAGCGGACTTTATTAATCAAGGGGCGATCAAGTGGCAACTCATCTAAACGAGATTGCGCGCCCAGGTTAAGATAGTATTTTAGCTCGCGCTGCAGTTTTGATTTTTTATAATCAATGTGTGACCAGCTATACTCCATAGGGGCTATGATGGCAGAAGGTTCTGTATAATCTGATGGGCTAAATGCCAGGTAGCCTTTTAATATCGCATATAAAGTATTCGCGTTATAGTTGTTGTTATTCAATTTATTTTCTAAGAATGCGGCAATACGCGGAAGAAATAAGGTATGTATACTTCGCTGTAGTGCAGTTTCAATCGCATTATTGGTGCGATGGTTTGCATAGATAAGCCAAGAGAACAGTGACGTATTTTCATAGACATTCTTGCTGTGAGACAATGCATTCAAAGCGGGAAGCGTATTTTTGATATGAGTATCATTGGGTGAAAGTGCTGCGGTTGATCGATGATAATCATCTAATTGCTGATGTATTGTTACGATATTTTGCTCGCTATTATGATAAGCGTTATAGAACCCATAAAAACCACCGAATATTAGCAGTGGTGCTGCAATGCACGAGAATCGATATAGCCATTTTTTAATGCGTTTAGCGCGATCACTAAACCCCAAGAAATTACTTTCAGGAAATAGGACTTCGTGAAACAAACGGTGTAAAAAATAATTTTCATGTTGAGCAGCATTGCTTGAAACAGCTTTACCCTGTAGTTGATAATGTGCTCCAACAGCAGCTTCGAGGAAATTATTAATAGGGCCATCCTGTAAAGCACTGGTAAAGTAGATGCCGCGTAGTTGCAGGGCATTAATGTAACGTGTCGCACCAAACAATTCCGAGATAAAAATAGATATGGGTTTTTTTAATAGTTGCATCTGTTGTGGAAAATTAAATATGGCATGCCGCCCACGTTGATTTTTTTCTCGATCCATAGACCATAGTACACGTTGTTGTAAACGTAAAATTAGCTGGCTGAATTGAGTGTTGATAATAGCAACCGCTGAACTTAGCTCATCACACGAATCAACAGGCAGCGTAATCCCCCATACTTGTGCAAGTTCTTCTTTACTAAGATCACTAAAAAATTCATTAAATCCTGAGATCTGGTCGCATTTGGTCAACATCACGTAGATAGGCAGTTGAGTTTTTAACAGGCTATGTAATTCACGTATCTTTGCTGTTATATCGCTAAGGAAAGCTTGACGGTTTTTATGGCTCGCCATCATTATATCGATAACGCTAAATGTAAGCACAATGCCGCTTAACGGTTTTGACTTTCGTTGTTTGCGTAAATAGCGAATAAATTTCTTCTGTAATACGTGTTCTAGCTCTTCATTGTAGGTGGCAATATCAACGAGTACAGCTTTATTGCTGAGCCACCAATCATAGTCTGGGAACTGTTTAATCAGGGATATTGCTTCTCGTCCACACTGCTCTGGTGATTGAAATTGGATTCCGGAGTTTGCTAATAGGCTTTTTTTACCTGAGTTTGGCGCACCCAAAACGATGTACCAGGGCCGTTTTTTTAACTGATGTCGATAAGTATCTTGTCGGATATTGCTTTTTAGGCGACTATATTGATCCTTAGTATTGCTTGCACTCACTCGGTAGAGTCGCTGCACTATTTGCCATGCGGTTTTGCTTCGACTGAACGCCTGACTAACGAATGGATTAATATAACGAGCCCACATGATTTATAACTCCGGGTTGTTGTGTGGCACAATGGGGCGATTGATCAATTGGCTGTATGCTGTGATCGGTGATTCTCGTCCAATGAGGTTCAAACGGTTTATTGTGGGGTTGGATAGGCGGTAGCTAGCGACATTAAATCCAAAACAAATAATAACAAATACAGATGCGGTGCCTATGAGTACTTTTTTAAGAGATGATGTTTTTATCTTACTTGCCTCTAAGGCGGCTAAGTCTTGCCAATGTGGAGAGAGGGTGCGTTCTATTTTTCCATGAGATTGACGGATTCGCTGAAAGAGTCGACTGCGAATGCTGTCTCTTACACCTGTGTTTTTCCCGAAAAACTTGCCCTCGAACCCTAAGCTTAACAATATATACAACAATTCAATGATGGCAAGGTTCTTTCGCGGCTCTCTAAAAAGATTTTCAAGGATAATGTAAAACCGCTCGCCACCGGATGTTTCTTGGTGGAACAAATTTAACAAGCTTTGTTGTACCCAAGAACTTTGAGTTCCCCATGATGTGCTATGCACTGCTTCATCGATCGCTGTGCATAAGCAATATTGCGCTGCTAATACAATTCTCGGGTTGAATTCCAGTTTTAATAAGCACATTTTATAATGTTTAATTTCACTAATAATGTACTTTCGCAATGTGTTCACATCAGGAGTAGAGTTCTCTTCGCTGTATTTAATTTGTGTTATCAAAGTTAATAAGGATGTTGCCGTAGTAATAAAGGGGTTTAATGCTTGGCTTGACTCTTGTGGTGAGTGTGCATTTTCACTGATTGCATGTGATTGTGCACTATCACCCAAGCTGGGTTCCGAGATGAGTGCTGAATAATGTTGTGGCATTGAATTTTGCATCGGTTATCCTTTAATTGCCCATAGTTCTAATTTAAGCCCCGGAAAATGATTGCCAATATGAAAAGCTATCCCGGCTGATTGCGATAACTCCTGCCACAACTCACTCGTTTTATCGAGGCTAAAATAAGCGAAATTAGCATGATAGGGGATTTGTCTGGGTGCAATCGGTAACACTTTTAAACGAATCCCAGGTAATGCGCGACTCACTAAAATTTGTAATTGTTCGGCAGGGGCTATTTTCACTTGATTAGGGAAACTATTACGTAAGTGTTCAACCGGGATGTCAGCATAGATAGCAATAATGAATTCAGCGGTATGAAATAACTCCTTATCTTCTATTTGGGCTATCCATACGCCATAATCATGCTCGGTTAAATCGATCGCTACTGCATTTTGTTCTAGTACTATGTTTAGTGCTGCTCGTAAGTGCGTACGAATGTCGC
>JAJFJO010000049.1 GCA_021774015.1 Gammaproteobacteria bacterium | reverse complement strand
ACTTACCTAACCCGCACCTATCCTACGATGACCTATTGGAATCAATAGCAACTGAATTAGAGTTGAATAGTATCTATGATGCTAAAAAACACCAACTCTATAAAATGATTCAAAGCAAATTAATTGAATTAACAGAAACCGGGAAGCATGTTGTGCTTATATTCGATGAGGCACAAGCATTGTCAAATGACACACTGGAGTCCATTCGTATACTAAGCAACCTAGAAACAACAGAAAAAAAATTAATGCAAATTGTCTTGGTTGGTGGTCTTGAACTAGATGAGAAATTCAATGGCGACACACTTAGGCATTTCAAGCAACGTGTCTCATTTACGTATAGAATTGCACCGGTCAGTAAAGAAAATATGAAAGATTATATTATGCATCGATTAACCATTGCTTCTGATGAGGAAGATAGTGATATACATATCACCCCGAGCGCGAATCATTTGCTTTTTAAAAAAAGCAAAGGGTCACCGCGCTTAATTAATATTCTCTGCCACAAGGCACTGATGTTTGCTTATGGTCGTGGAGATAAGGCGATCACCTATTCTGCAATAAAAAGCGCGGCAAATGATACCGATAGCGTGGAATTTATATCCAAGCCATGGTTTTTGATATCAGGGGTTGCTGTTTCAGCTCTCGCTTTTTTATTACTTTATACCATTTACAGCTGATGAGAGGGTAAAACGATGAGTTTAATTAAAAACATGCTGGATGACTTGGACTCACGCGACAAAGTCGAAGAAAAAAAAATTAAGAAAGTCTCACCTCCCAGGGAGCCATCACAATTTGCCAAGGTAATCAAAAAACCTAAATTTTATTTACTTTCCTTTGTTATCTTGGTGGTATTATTCGCTGTTGTTATGTTTATCAAAAACGCGCATCACTTAACTGCTCTCAAAAACAGTGCGACCCAAAGCTACCAAAAAGCTCAACATTCTATTGTTTCCATGTCACCTTCAACTCCTGCAGTTAAAAACAAAGAAGCCACTAAGAAATCCCCACAAACATCAACGAGTTTACACAGGGACTATATGGCAGCAGTAGATGATATCAATGAAGGTAAAGTTCAAATAGCCATGAAAAAACTGAAGGTGATTATAAAAGAAGACCCGGACTTTGCCCCTGCACGCCACGTGTATAAAAACCTAGTATCTCGATATGGGGTGAAATGATTTTTGATTGGAAACTGTATCTGACAGGTACAGAACTAACCAGTAAATTTGGTACGTGAGAATGACAATTGTATCTGACACGTACGGAACCAACCAGTAAATTTGGTACGTGAGAATGACAATTGTATCTGACACGTACGATGAAACAAGCTAGGCTTGGTACGTGAGAGTGACATTCCCCATCATAAGAAAAGCCAGCCATACCAGATTTCTCTATAACACTATGATAAAAATAAAGATATATCTCATAAGAGATAAGTTTTTATAAGCAGTGAAAAAGCAGTGCTACACATACCGCACTCTTTCCGCTACCATTATCCTAGAAAATGCAGTTGGGTGTGTTTTCTAGGATCACCTTCTATATTAACGTAGCGTATAAGGTTACAACATGAGTGCATACCAAAAGCTGGAGTCCATATATAAACGAATTGATGGCTTACATCACTTACAGTCCATTGCAGGCTGGGATGAGGCCGTCATGATGCCCGCGGGTGGTGGTCAATCTCGTGCTCGCGCCTTAGCGACATTAAGCGCCCTCATTCATGAAACCAAAACACAAAAAAAAATCGGTGAACTCGTGGAGCAGGCAAAAGAAGAATACCTGACTGACCCTTGGCAATCAGCAAACTTAAAGTGGATTGAAAAACAATACCTCAGCTCAACTTGCTTAGACTCACACCTGGTTGAAGCCATCACCAAAGCCAGCATCACTAGCGAACAAGCATGGCGTGAGTTGCGAGAAGAGAACGATTGGAAAGCATTCGTACCTTTACTAAAAAAGACATTACACTTGGTGAAAGAAGCTGCGAAAATAAAGTCTGAAGTTTTTAATCTCTCACCTTATGATGTCTTAATCGATGAATATTCTCCCGACATGAGCCAAGTGATCATCAACCCTATATTCACCCGCTTAAAAAACACGTTACCCGAACTCACCCAAAACATTATCGAGCATCAAAAACAAACAGCACCCATCCCAATCACTGGTGTCTTTGCACCGGAAAAACAGCGTGAACTCGGTTTACGCTTAATGCAAGCAATCGGGTTTGATTTCAACCATGGCCGATTGGATGTCAGCCACCATCCTTTCTGCGGCGGCGTGCCACGTGATGTGCGCATCACTACACGTTACCGCACTGATGAATTCATCTCATCCGCAATGGCGGTGTGTCACGAAACCGGGCATGCACGTTATGAACAAGGCTTGCCTGAAAATTGGTTATCCCAACCTGTTGGCACAGCGCTTGGCATGTCAGTTCATGAGAGCCAGTCTTTGTTAATAGAGATGCAAGCATGTCGCACACCTGAATTTATGCAATTTTTATCACCACTTATTAAAGAATACTTTGGTGATGAAGAAGCTTACGCACCACACAATCTATTTAATATTTATACTCGCGTGTCGCCTAGCCTCATCCGCGTTGATGCCGACGAAGTGACCTATCCACTGCATGTTATTTTACGTTATGAAATAGAACAAGCATTGATGGCAGATGATATTACTGTCGAAGATCTTCCCGATGTATGGGACACCAAAATGCAAGAATATCTCGGCCTATCAACCAAAGATAATTTTAAAAATGGTGTGATGCAAGATGTGCATTGGCCTTCCGGTGCATTCGGTTATTTTCCGGCATACACGCTGGGTAGTTTGATTGCCGCACAGCTATTTTCTTCTGCAAAACAAGTGCACCCTAACATACCTCAAGAGATATCAACGGGTGAATTTGCCACGCTGTTCGAGTGGCTTAATAAGAACGTCCACTCACGCGCATCTTCCGTTTCTACAGAGCAGCTACTTATTGACGCAACTGGAGAAACCTTAAACCCTGATTATTTTATCAATCATGTTAAGCAACGGTATCTTGACTAGCTACTCAATCTCGATACTTCATAAGGAATTAATATTGCCTCATTGCCTAGGAGGAATATAATCAGCTGCTGCAGTAGGGTCGTCATGAGGCCCTGCTGCTGCAGATCCAGTTGCTGCCGCGGTGACAGCAAACAAACCTACTCCCCCTAACAAACCTAGCGGCAAAGCAGCTGCTGCAGCTGCAGCACCAGTTTGATCAGCTTCGTCTAACCCAGCATATTGCCGCTGCAATTCTTCACGTGATAAGGGGGCAGACATTGTGCCCTTACCACCTCCATAAAAATAAAATTGTGGATCGACTAAACCTAGTGTTGATGCTAATGAGATTGCCTTGGTTATGTTATCCCTCAAATTACATTCACTTTTAGGAATAAATATGCCAAGAATATCTTTGCGCTGATACCGAAAAAGTCCTTCGTTCCAACGCATAAAACTGTAATAAGGCCGATTTTCTAATATGCCATATCGATCTACACCATATGAAACTTCAGCCTGCACTAAAGCTTCATGGGCCAACCGAACCTTTTCTGCTATCTCACTTTCATCCACGGGACAGTACTCATGCCCTTGTGCGTGAACGCCGTGGGTTAACGCCTCCTTACTAAAATCCATATTTCTTGTAAGCTCTTCTCGATAACCATCATACCAATAATCAATAATTCGACCCGGCACTTGTTGAATAATAACTCCTGGGCCAACACCATATGTCATCACAGGCAGCGTGCTTTTTACAAAAGTCGCGGGGCTGTAAGTTGTGTAGGCATCATCGTCTTTTCCTGGTTTA